>QENJ01000229.1 GCA_013374505.1 Candidatus Methanophagaceae archaeon | reverse complement strand
CGGCCCGCTTCTATGCCGCCCTTAATACCAAAAGAGATCATGCCACCAAAACCGCTCATCTGCTTTTTTGCGAGTTCATGTTGGGGGTGGCTTGGCAATCCAGGGTATCGAACCCACTCAATTTTGGGATGTGCCTCTAAGAACTGAGCCACTTTCATTGCATTATTAGCGTGTTTCTCCATTCTCAGATGTAGCGTCTTCAATCCTCGGGTACACAACCAAGCTTCATGCGGGCCCATAGTTGCGCCAGTAGTATTAACGAAAGGAGTCATGCTTTTGATAAAATCTTTACTGCTGACAATAACGCCACCTAACAGATCGGCGTGACCGCCTATGTACTTTGTACTGCTGTGAACAACAACGTCCGCACCCAATTTCAACGCTCTCTGAAACCGAGGCGTTGCAAAGGTGTTGTCAACGACGGAAAGAGCACCGATCTCACGGGCTATCTTGCATATCTCTTCGATGTCACTGATGATTAGGGTGGGGTTTGCGGGCGTCTCTAAGAAGATCATTTTGGTATGTTTTCTCAGGCTGTTCTTCACTTTTTCGAGATCGGTGGTATCAACAAAACTGACCTCTATGCCGAACTTGGGTAGAATTGACGAGAACAACTCGTGAGTGGAACCGTAAGTAACCTCAGTGGAGATTAGATGATCGCCCTTTTCTAATTGTGAAAGCGCAACAGCGGTTATGGCGGCCATGCCCGATGAGAATGTTTGACCACTTTCTCCACCTTCGAGAGCCGCGATTTTATTAACAAAAGCTGCGTGTGTAGGTGTGTTTGGCGCTACACGCACATACGTATATCCTTCTTCTTTGCCCGCGAACCTTGCGGCTCCTTGCTCGGCATTGTCATATACAAAGGTGGAAGTCTGATATATCGGCGTTGTATGCGCTCCGTACAGTCTGTCTGTCCCTTCTCCCGCATGAACACAGAGCGTGCCAAACTTCTTATCCTTTTTCATTTCTTTCGACACCCGCACAAACTGTCTTTGATTGGTATTTTATAGTCCCAAGCGTATTTACCACTTTTGTTTTTTATGTCTTTTTTTGCGAATGTGAGTAGAAAAGTTCTTATGCACCATTATGCTTATTATTATTGTGTCATTATGCAAGAATATAAATTGTTTATATGTGGAGAGTGGACCGATTCATCCACTGACAAAACTTTTTATGACCTCAACCCGGCAACACTGGATAAGTTAGCATCGTTTCAGGTTGCAGATAAGGATGATGTGGATCGAGCTGTGGAAGCTGCATGGGACGCTTTCAAGACCTGGCGCGAGACACCGCCGCCCAAACGTGCAACGGTGCTATTTCGAGCCGCGCGGACATTGGAAGAAAGGAAAGAAGAACTGGCAGTTTTGATGACTCAGGAGATGGGAAAAGTGCTCCCCGAGGCCAGAGGCGATGTCCAGGAAGCCATTGACATCACGTTGTATGCAGCCGGTGAAGGACGGCGGATGTTAGGGGAGACCACCACCTCGGAATTGAAGGACAAGTTCTGCATGACTGTGCTGCAGCCCATCGGTGTGATAGGTGTGATCACGCCCTGGAACTTTCCCATAGCAATCCCAGCCTGGAAACTAATGCCTGCTCTTGTTGCCGGAAATGGCATTGTCATGAAACCGGCCAGTGATACGCCACTTTTGACCATAAAGCTAGCGGAGGTGTTGATGGAAGCAGGCCTACCCCCTGGTGTGCTAAACTTGGTATTTGGACCTGGCGAGACTGTAGGAGCGGCCGTTGTCCATCAGCCTGATATCAGAGCCATATCATTTACAGGCAGCCTGGAAACAGGAAAATGGATCATGGGCGAATGCGCTAAAGGCATGAAACGTGTGTCATTGGAACTAGGGGGCAAGAATCCTATTATTATAATGGACGATGCAGATATTGACTTAGCAGTGGACGGTGTGATATGGGGTGCCTTCGGCACCACGGGACAGCGCTGTACAGCAGCCAGCAGAGTCATAGTGCATGAGGTGGTGAAAGATGAGTTCACCAAGAGACTCCTGGAGAGGACACAGACCCTCAGGATTGGCGACGGGCTGGACCCTAAAACGGATGTAGGCCCTGTAATTAATAAGAGCCAGCTTAGTAAGATCGAAAAATATATCCACATAGGCCAGAATGAAGGTGCAAATCTGCTAACAGGTGGTAAAGTGACCAGCCCGAGTCTTCCCGGTTTTTTCTTTGAACCTACCATCTTCACAGACGTTGGACCTGACATGCGCATAGCCCAGGATGAGATATTCGGTCCTGTGGTTTCCCTGATTCCTATATCAGGATTGGATGAGGCCATCGAAGTGGCTAACAATACCAGCTATGGCCTCTCATCCTCCATCTATACCAGGGATATAGCCAGTGCATTTAGGGCTATTGAAAAGATCGAAGCCGGTATCACATATATCAATTCTTCCACCATTGGAGCCGAGGTACATCTGTCATTTGGCGGGGTAAAAGGAACTGGCAACGGTTTTAGAGAAGCCGGCACCGATGCCATAAAAGAGTTCACAGAAGTAAAGGCCGTGTATTTCGATTATAGCGGTAAGCTCCAGAAAGCGCAGATAGATTAAGGAAAAAAAACATGATTGAACCGCCTGGCCCACGAGCTAAGGAGATTATTTACCGTGACGGTAATGTAATGTCATCGTGTATGTCGCGTCCATATCCGCTGGTAATAGACCGAGCCAGAGGTGCTACCATCACAGATGTGGAAGGGAAAACGTACATAGACTTTGTCGCGGGCATCGCTGTGATGAACGTCGGCCATTCAAACCCTGAGGTTTCGGCTGCCGTAACGGCACAGATGGAAAAGATGGCGCACTGCGCTTTCACAGACTTCTTTGCCGACCCGCCTGTCAGACTTGCAGAAAAACTCACGCAGTTGACCGGATATGACCGCTTGTTCCTGTGTAACAGCGGTACCGAGTCTGTTGAGGCTGCCATCAAACTGGCAATGTGGAAACTGGACAGGCAGAGCCTGATAGGCTTTTATGGTGCCTTTCATGGCAGGACACTAGGTTCACTTTCCCTGACGTGTTCATCGGTCAAGCATAAGGAACACTTTCCGACTATCAGGGTAGTACATGCCCATTACGGGTATTGCTACCGGTGTCCACTACACCTAAAATATCCGGGCTGTGGTATTGAATGTGCCAGGCAGATCGAGACGCTTATATTCAAGAAAGAAATAAGCCCTAAAGATATTGCCGCCATAGTTGTGGAACCTATACTGGGCGAGGGCGGCTATATTGTGCCGCCTCCGGAATTCCATCAGGAGATCAGGCGGATATGTGACGACAATGACATACTGATGGTGGCTGACGAGGTCCAGACAGGCTGCTATCGCACAGGTACGTTCATGGCTATGGAGAACTTCGGCGTAAGGGCTGATATTGTATGTATGGCAAAGGCGTTAGGAGGCGGTCTTCCCCTGGGAGCAACTCTTGCCAGTAGCTCTATAATGGACTGGCCGCCCGGCACCCATTCCAACACTTTCGGCGGAAACCTGTTAGCTTCGGCTGCGTCACTTGCTGCTTTGCAGTTCATGGAGAGGGAAGATATTGGAACCCGGGCTAAACAACTGGGAGATTATGTTATGTTGCGGCTGCGAGAGATGCAATCTAAGTATCCTGCTATCGGAGATGTGCGGGGTTTGGGTCTGATGATAGGAATCGAGATTGTAAAGCCTGAGGGGTCCATAGACCCGGATACCAGGGGCAGAATTGTGGTTGAAGGGTTCAAAGAGGGTATCGTACTGCTGCCATGTGGCGACTCGGCCATACGTTTTTCGCCGCCTCTTGTCATCACAAAGGCGGAGGCGGATACGGGTATGGACCGGTTCGAGGAGGCTTTGAAAAAGTCCGTTTGCTGAGTTCTTACAGGTTCGACTGATACCGCCGATGTGGTCAGAATATGGGACCTTAACCCTCAAAAAACCGATTGTAGCCCTTCCCAGATTGTATCTATATTTATGTCTAACACCTGCAGCACAACATAAGCACCGACAAGCGTTCCGATAATGCTACCGATATTCGCTAACGCCGCCACCAGGATGACTTTAAACAGCTTGTTATCCCTCAACTCACGCAATGATTCCGTATTCATCATGCCCTTTACGTCTTCAGCCGATGGTTTTCGCATATACGCCTCCGCCAAGCCCGCAAACCAGCCGGCAGCTAAAAGCGGATTCAAAGAAGTAAGCCACGCCACGCAAAATGCGGTAAGCACAGAAAGAGGATGCCCTCTTGCCAGCACAACACCCGCTGCCGACAGAGTACCATTTATTATGAACCACCAAAAAAACACTTGGAGTAGATCTTCAAATGTCATGCCCGAGAAAAAAAACGCTAAGAGAACAACCACAAGTGCTGTACCTAATCCTGCAACTAACAGATTCTTTAGGCTCAGGTTAAAACGCTTAGTCGGAATTGAACACAGGTCCTCCTTGGACGGTATCTGCTCCGGATGGTCGAACAGTTTCTTTATCCCCGCAACATGTCCTGCACCCACAACCGCAACTATCGTCCTTTCTCGTGTGTGTGATGCGTTTTGATCTAACAGATCTGAAGAAGCATCCGGGACCTCTTTAACTGGAAGTTGCTGCGAAAGCTCCAGTAAACTACCTGCTATATAAGCATCTCGTTCGTCTAACAGCGCGGTTGCCGCACCGGGCGAAAACTCACGCAGTTCTTCTACCAATTGAGATACTACATCCTCATCCGTTATCCTATCGAGGTCTACGACCACGCCTTTACTTGTGAACCCTCCTCCAAGACTGAGCTCATTTTTACCGTCGTCACCGCCGTCCGCTCCTCGACCCATGTGGAAAATAGCGAATAATATAGAGAACACCATTTTTAGCTTCTCCAGGAACTTCATCTTTTTCCAGAACCGCTGCATCGTTATCTGAATTGGTCGGTCCACTAAAGCAATTTGGCAACCAAACTCTTCTGCTTTTTTTATCGCCATCATCATATCAGCACCGGGCTCGATGCCGAGTTCATTGCCCATCTTTCGCTGTACGTACGCGAGCAACCAGTGAGTAAGCATTAAAAAGGGTTTGCCACCGGCTAAAACCTCTTTCACCTGGACTTCTTCTACCTTCCCTTGCAAGGCATCATATCTTGCCGCACATAACTCCACGGCAACCACATCCGGCTTTTCACGGTCTATTACTTCTTCTACCTCTCGTACGCTTTTCTCTAAGATGTGCCCTGTTCCGACCAAAATAATGTTAGCGTGCATGTTTTAGCTTGACCTGTACCTCAATATTGCTGCAACACCACCAAACGCACGATTCAATTGCGAACCTTCCTCAAAATCCGGTGATATTACCTCCACACCTGCGCCTATACCCTCCGCCTTATCTACTAAATCGTGCATAAGTTTTTTATCGAGTTCCGCCGAGAACAAAAGCGTATCCACTGCACCCAGCTCCAGCTTCTTCCTCACTTCGCGCTCACCGTATGCCACCATCCGGTCATCATTTGCCAATAACTGCATGAACCGTACCATGAGCTTCTTCTCCGCCATCAAGTCCATACCTTCCAGGACATCCCCGGCCTTTTCCACAAGTTCGGAAAGCCCGGATTCATCTGTATAAGCAACGTCAAAAGCGCCAAGGATTTTGTTCTGGAGTTCGTAATGCAGGTAAGACCCTTTTAAAAAATCGTCCTTCGTGGGACTCGGTCCGCCAATTAAGATGCCTTTGAGGTCTTTCACATTAAGCAAAACCCGGGTTACATGCTCCCCTATTCGTTTATAAAAGTCATCTATTGCTATTTCTCGTAACCGCTGGAATCGCGCTGACGACTGCCCACCTTTTCGTATCTTACCGGGAACCGAAGAGGTTAAGTGCTTCAGCGACTCCACTGTTTTGCCACGTAAGGTGCCAATTGTCGCTTCCCGCCGATCAAGTACGAGTAAACCGTAGGTCTCCTTCTCTACTACCATATCCTCCAGCGGCTCAAGGAAAAACGAGGAATCGCAATGGTAGATATAGGAATAAAGCTTCTCCGGTGGCTCCAAGATGGAAGTTTCTACATTCGTCTTGTCTCCGCCCTTATCTACCGCGCCACAAAAAATGACTATACCGTTCTCACCTACCGACAAGTATCTCAGCTTTGACAATATAGAATCCAAAGAACTCTGAACGTTGGTACGAGTGGATTTGCTCTTTATGTTCATCGCTTGCCCGTATTCATCACGGAGATGAGAGCTAACATCCGATATTTGCTTATCCTTCGGGATGTAAACAGATATTAGTTCTGTACCTCGCCCACCCTTCTTGCTCAAGTCCTCCAATACCGTCCTGAACTCGTATTTCTTTATTCTATCCATATTTCTATCTATACCCTGTTGTGCATCTTCTTTTCTAAAAGAAAATGGTTTATGCGGCAACCGGGGCTCGAACCCGGGTTATAGGCTATTTCCCTACCCTATTGTTATTGGAATAGTCAAACTGTTTTAAGATCAAAGAGGCCGTTGGGAAGCCCATGTCCTACCACTAGACTATTGCCGCTTTTTTATAAAGAGCCTCAAAATCATCGAATTCTGATGCCAGCGAGGCTGCAGCCGATACTATCGCCGCCAATGGGTCTCCTTCCTTCATTTTTACATACAAAACGGGATCGGTCGTCAGCATGTGTTTGATGGTATAAGTTGCAATATCTACCTGTCTATTCTCCAGCAATTTCGATGTTAGCGGAACTAAAAGCGTATGGTCTTCTCCTGCTATCTCCAGCTTCACTTCTGTATCCTTCATTTCCAGAATCTTTACTTTCTTCTCCTGCTCTTCCATACGCTACACCAAACAAGTTCCATAATCATCAGATAGATTCCTTGTTTCTACCCGTTCGCATATATCACATGACAATGTATCACCCTCTTTCCGCTTCAGGGTTCCTTTACATTTCGCACATATCGCTCTTACCACGCCGAACTCCTTACCTTCCGTGCTGAGTCTTAAAGCTTTTGCATCTATCACTTTCGCTTTTACCACGTCAAGATACCCGAACTCCTGTCGTAGCTCGTTTACATAGCCGTTTCTTACGTTTGATATATGAATAATACCCTGATTGACAGCCGCGATTTCGCGATTCTCCTTACCTTCCACGCACGCTATGCTCACAACGGCAACGGTATCCTTTATATCGCCAATTTGGCCTATAACCACATCTCCGTCTTTGATTACCGGCGGTGTCTCTACCTTCGGCACTACACTTATAACCCTTTTATCGCTTATGCTGACATCCCCGATATACAAGGCATATAAATTACCTTCGTCATCATATACCCCGTCACCAAGAATGTATTCCTCAGAAGTGCCCAAGAAATCCCCTGGAAGTACCATCTCGCTTTCCATTTTCGTTCTTTACCTCTCCCTATTTATTACTGTCTATATACATAAACCTTTTTGAATTTTTTATCTTTTCACGCTTATAAGGCCGGTCAAGAAAGAAGTGAATTAAACAAATTGCTCTACCTTTAGCCCTGTTTCGCCGGTCTTTACGTCCAGCGCGAGCGCACCCGCCATCTCCAGTGCCACCTTTATTCGATCCTTTTGTTCACCCGGCAGCACCAAAACCGAGCCTACACCACCCATAGCGTCCAATCCCCCGGCTCCTGTTACTTTCGCGCCCAACGCACCGGACTCCTGCGACCGCTTTACAAGTTCGCTCAAACGTCTTGGCACTACCCCTATCGCATCCAGCAAGCCGTGATTTACGTTCATCAACGCACCCAGCGTTGCGAAATCTTTGCGTTCTAGCGCTATGAGCGCTTGTGCCGTTAATTCGTCTGCAGCATCGAAAATGTGCCCGAATATGCTACTAAAAGATTCTCGGCGTGCTTTTACCGCTTCTACTATCGTTTTTGTCTTCAAACTAATTTCAGCAGTTTTCGTGATGTCCATACTCAAGGGTATGCTGCCAATAGTGCCTACAATTAAGTCCAGCTCGGCTAACGGTAATCTCTTCACTTCTGCGTCCTCTACCAACACATACCCGCCGTAAGTAGAAATCGCGGTATCCACAGGGCTGGCATTTCCCTGTACCGCTTTCTCAACTGAATGCGCATCTTTTCTTATCCCTTCTAAGTCCGTAGCCACGTCAAAATATTCTTTTAGTGCTGCGATAGTAGCAACGCAGGTGGCTGCTGAGGACCCTAACCCTGCAGAGAGCGGTATCTCCGAGTTTATTTCTAGCTCTACCCCTTTCCCGCCTATTTCATAATTCTCTTCCAGATAATCTATTGTTTTCTTGACATACGCAATTGCTTTTGATGCGTTATCATAATCTTTATAGAGATATGCTTCGCGCCCCACTTTTTCATGTTCTAGATTTAGCTGCAATCCAAAAGTAGGGATGTTCGCTATTTTTACGTGGTAGCCGCTTTTTTCTCTGCTTGACACTACGACCTCAAGCCGTCTGTTTATCGCAGTGGCTAACGCTCGCTTACCGTACACTACAAAATGCTCGCCAAACAGTATCGCCTTTGCGGGAACGGACGCACGTATTATTTTCATATTTTATTTTGCCTCCCGGCCTCTTTGAGGATTGGTTTTACTATGTGTGCAATCCTCCCCGCCCCAAAGAGACGGGCCATCTCGCAGAAATCCGCCACGGTTTTGCAGTCAACTGGTTGTTTGGGGTACTCTGGTGAAATCATATATTAATAACGTACTTTTCGTGAGGCGCTCCTAAATTATAGTGAGAGTTTTGAATAATCTAAATTTACTTTAATGTCTCCAAATATGATTTCGTTCTCTCTGCTATATGTTAAGCTAAATCTATCATATTTTGACATCATATTCTCCGCATTTTTAATAAAATCGGATATGTCTATTTCGGAGTTTATTATGAATCCTACATAAATATGGCTCATTAGATCAGCTTTACTTTTCTTATCTTCTAATTTCTTTTTTGGATCCACTTGAGATGCTATTGACCTTCTCGCTCTGTGTTCTCTAGATATTCTGATTTGAAGATCGTCTAATTCAAAGTCTTGTCTTTCTTTTTCCAATTCTTGCATATCCCTTTCTAAATCTTCAAACTTTTTTTCGGTTCTATATAAAACTATGTTTAAATCGTCAAGATATGTTTGCATTTCCTCTTGGTCATCCAATTTCCCCAAATAAACATAAAAACGCTTGTCGTACTGACCGAAACCTTTGAATTGTGTGTCATTTATGACATCATCGAGAAACCAACGCTCATCCCTTAGTTCTAAGCCAGATATTTCAAAACCTCGCAATATGGATTTTTCTGATAAAAACCCTACTTTTTTATCTTCTTTATCTTTCGACTCTGTTATTTTAATAGCGTCCCTAATTGCTCTGTCTAATTCAGTAGCAATGTTTCCAAAAGTATATTTAATGGTGTCATAACTTTGAATATTAAAGGCTAATTTTAAATCTTCTTTCTGTAGAGGTATAATCTGCTTTCCCAAGGCGGTCATTAAACCATATTCATAATAAACGTTGGGATTTGGAATATTTTTGCCATCCACGATGGAATCATCTAATATTGTGACACAAAACTTTGATTCTATGATTTTACCGCAGATTTTAGTGAAAAAAATATCTTGACCGTAAGCACGTTCTTTAACCGCAATTATTGTTTCTATACCCACTTTGGCAAGTTTTTCTGAAAATAGTTCCAAAATCGGTTTAAGTTCATCTTCATCAGGACAAGCGATAAAACATGATTTCGAAGCACCAAATATCTTTCCACATTTATGTTCTTTCCTAATAAAACATCTTTCATTTACTTTGAACGGTCTTA
>QENJ01000228.1 GCA_013374505.1 Candidatus Methanophagaceae archaeon | reverse complement strand
AGTCGCGAAGGAGCATGAAACAGGCGATTTCTGAAGCCCGGACGGCAGGTAAAAATCCGGTAATCACAGAAGTAAAACAAAAAGGCTTAAACGAAGGTGACCAAGCGCTGAATATAGAATCCGTAGTAGCCGCGAAACAAATGGAAGCCGGTGGTGCATGTGCCATATCCGTCCTCACGGAAGAAGCGTTTGCAGGTAGTTTATCTGATTTAAGCGATGTTAAACTTTCAGTTACGCTGCCTGTATTGCGAAAGGACTTTATATTCGATGAGTTCCAGGTACTGGAGTCGTATGTGCACGGTGCGGATGCTATACTACTGATAGCACGATTTCTGAGCGCGAGTGAGCTGAACGGGCTGACACAGAAAGCTGCCGCGGTTGGTCTGGAAGCGCTCATAGAGCTAGATCGGGTATCAAAAGACATGATTTCCGGTATGGACCTGACATCTGCATCGACGCTAATCGGCATAAACAATCGCGACCTGGATACGCTTGAGGTAGACGTGGCGACTTTTGAGCAGATTGCACCTGAGATCAAGTCTGAGATACCTGCCGATGTGCCGTTAGTAGCAATGAGTGGCATAAATACGAAAGAAGAGGCACGGCGGATGTTCGCTGCTGGTGCAGACGCTTTGCTTGCCGGCACTTCCGTTATGCACGCGGACGACATCGAGCAAAAAGTGCGTAATTTCGTGCGTTTTTAGGTACGTTTCTTTTGCGGTTGGGTTACCCCTGCTTTTTCTCTATCTTTGCAGTTGTACTAACTTTTATTCTTACCTTTTTCTTAACTACCGGTACCAACCGCTTTATTTCTATTTCTTGTACTTTATCTAGTTTATATTCGTTAATAGGCGTATCTGGCAGCTTTCCATTCACTTCATACACATAAAAACCCTCTTCATTATCTATCGAAACGATGTACTCGCGGTCCGCGACTCGCTTTAGCCCTACACCCGCAACTTCCTTCAATGCGCTCAGCAAGCTCGCGCCTTGCTCTACTTCTACGTCATATTCATCGCTAAACGTATCCATCGCTTCATACAGCCTATTTCTATTTACCCTTAAAACATGGGTCTTACCAAATACTTCGTTCTCCAGAACACCTACATTCTCTAAGATTTTTACGTGTTTAGCCGCGACAGGAACCGAAATGCCTAAAGCTCTTGCTAAGCCCGATACATGATACTCCCGGTGCAGCAAACACTTTATCATCGCCACCCGCGTTTTACTGCCCAATGCCTTGAATATCTCACCTTGCATTTCTGTTACCTCCTTACTATTCGGTCTTTGTTACCTATTTAGATTGCAGCTATTAGTAATTAATATACACGTGTGCGGTAAAAAGGGAATATCCCAAAACTCAAGGGTGCATCTTGATACGGTACAACTCATTGCCCAACTTCTTTATATAACTTCTGCCTTTTTCTCCTTCTTCCAACTTCTCGATCCACCTGCCAGGAATTGCTTCTTCACCATAAAAAGCGCCACATATCGCTCCGGTCATTGCCCCTATGGTATCGGTATCGCCACCCAAACTTATCGCATATGCAACCGCATCTTCAAACGTGTCAAATCGGCAAAAAGCGTAAATCGCGGTAGGCACGGAATCAAAAGCCGCTACACCGGTACCTAATTCTGTGATTATCTCCTTCTCTTCCATATCGCCACCTAAAAGCCGCTCCACCGTATTTAGCTTTTCGTTATATATCTCTTTAGCAAACGCTTTTAGACGGGGCAGCATATCCTCTTTATGGCCCTGCACCGCAAGAGCGATGGAATATGCTTGTAAAGCCGCTCCTTCTTTACCGAGCACATGGGCATGTGTGATCTGGCTTGATTTATAGGCTATTTCCCGTAGCACTTCGGCGTTATCAAAATACAAAATACCCACAGGGGCAATTCGCATCGCAGCACCGTTGCCATACGAACCTTCACCAAAAAATAGCTGTTCCGAGGCCGCTTCCCAACTCTCACCCGCGCGTATCCTTCGTAACACTTCCTTAGACCCCGGGCCATATCCCCTGCTCACATCATAATTCAGGATGAACTTATGTGCCATATCAGCGCCATTGAAGCCCCGGTTCTCGATTAAAGATTCGGCAACGCCTATCATCATCTCCGTATCGTCCGTGTAGCGACCCGACTTCATCTCCCAGTCCCCCCTCGCGCCGTAAACCGAGTTTACCTTCTCCCTGCTATATCCCTCCACGGGGGCACCTAAAGCATCACCAACCGCGCTACCTATTAATGCACCAGTAAATTGGGATTCCAGGTCTATGTCCATTATATATCTATTTAGTAGATGTAATGAAAAACCCTCTTCTCTCTTTTGTATAGCGTTAAAAGTATTTTAGATAGCGTTGAAGACCTCTTACTCTTAGATGACTATTACCGATAGTTATATATACTAAATAAGACATATTCAGTTTCAGGTGATCATGATGAAGTGCATCCTTACGACATCGCTAAAAGGAGGGGAAGCAAAGAGCGGGCTACGTTAGTTGGTAGATAAGCGTTTACGCATATAAATGCCGCTCAAATTGCTCTTTCCCCTTTGACTTTGCGGATCGGGGATGAGTACTTTGTTGAGGAGACAATAAAAATGACAACAGGAATGGAGAATTGCCCCGAATGTGGGTCAAAAAAGGTAGTATCAGATTCCAAACATGCGGAACTTTACTGTGCCGATTGTGGAATTGTAATAGCTGAGAATATTGTAGATGTGGGGCCAGAATGGCGTGCGTTTGATGCAGAACAAGCTTCTAAGAGGATAAGAACAGGTCCTGGTATGAGCTATCGGATACATGACAAGGGCTTGAGCACGCCCACTCCGTCCTTGCCACCGGGAATAAAGCGAGTGCGGTGGGTGAATATGGATAGTAATGAAAAGACCCTTGCATTTGCACTCGTTGAGATAGATCGAATGGCTTGTGCACTAAAACTGCCGGGTAATATCAGAGAGGCAACTTCTGTGTTATACCGTAGGGCAGCAAAGGAGAAACTGATAAAAGGGCGGAGTATAGAGGAATTAGTTTCAGCCATGTTGTACATTGTTTGCAGACAATATGGTGTTCCAAGGACGCTGAAAGAGATTGCAAAGGTCTCAAGAAGCCCGTTAAAGAAAATACGGCGAGCGTATATATTCCTTTTACGGAAATTAGGGATAAAGCTCGCGCCGGCGGACCCTTCCCTATTCATACCTCGGTTCTGCTCCGAGCTCGGATTGAGTCCTGCGACACGGGAGCGAGCAATTGAGATACTGAATGATGATAAGGGTGTAGAAGCAACTCGGGGCTGGGGGCCGATAGGAACTGCGGCTGCGGCAATATACATCGCGGCAATTGTAGGCGGTGAGTACCGCACGGAGCGGGAGATAGCCAAGACTATGGGCACGACAGAGATTACTATCCGGAACCGGTATAAAGACCTGGAGAAGAGGTTAGATATAAAAGTAGATGTCGTTCCCGCATATCCCCGTCCTGACAAGGGCGAAGTTTTTGTGATGGACACCTTTTAAATTGGGATAAAGCCTTGATTTTTTCTGGGTAACCCTTTTTTTATATATATTTTATTTAACAAGGTATATGTAGTATTGTGCGGGCTAGCCTGGAGGGCCCGGCGTCCTTTGTCACTTGAAATCGCCGATATGCGAGAGGCGAAGCTTGAGTAAGGCGCCGTAGCCGTTAGTTCAGCTCGAGGTCCTACGAAGAAATGTCGTCCTACGGGGTTGACGGTGGTATGGTGGCAAGCTGGAGGGTTTGTTGCCTTACCTTTGCTATGGGTACCGGTTTAGGCCCGGAAGGGAGCGGACTCACCGTGGACGGTTGGCGCTCGTAGGGTAGCGATGTGGAGGAAGACTTTGAGGGTCTGACTGGCGGTGAAAGTGTCGAACGAGAGCGTGCCCGCACAAACCTTTCCTTACAGAGAGACGCTTTACCAAGAGCGCTTCTAAGTATCCTAAATCGGGTCAGACCCTTTTATGAGTTCTATAGTAACCTTATCTTCTTTCGGTAGGACTGCCTTTCTCTTGCGTCTATGCGACACTAACACTTTGTCATCTCCCGCGCAGGTAAAACTTAAATCCTATTACCCATTTAATTTTAGCCGTGTCATATAACAAAAAAACTTCCCTCCCTATATTAGAACAGAAAATTACTCAAAGAAACTTGTGCCTTTTTTCTTTCAGCACAGGTTTTTTAAAAAAAGAAGAAGAAGCATATGGATAAAGAAGTAGTTTTCGGTAGTATTGGAACCATCCTGAAGTATTTAGGTATTTTAATGGTAGTTCCCCTTTGCGTGGGGGTTTGGTACGGCGAGGGTATCTTATCGCCATTTAGTATTATGACCTGGATTGTCCCGCTTGTGATTACTATCACTGCCGGGGTGATTTTAGAGTGGATAGGGACGCAAGGGGAGATAAAAAGGCGAGAGGGTTTTGCCATTGTCGCTTTAGGCTGGCTATTTGTAGCTATCTTCGGTGCACTCCCTTTCGTATTCTCATCCACACTTGGTCCTATTGATGCTTTCTTTGAGTCAATGTCCGGCTTCAGCACAACAGGCGCCACAGTGATGTTAAATTTAGAGCAGGTTGACCGGAGCATACTACTATGGCGAAGTTTCACGCAATGGATTGGCGGTATGGGTGTTATTTTGCTCTTCATTGCTATATTTCCAACTTTCGGCATTTCCGGCAGCCAGTTATTTGACCGAGAGTTCCCGGGACCCATGTCCGAGCGTATAAGGCCGAGGGTTCAGAAGACGGCAAGAATGCTCTGGTCTATTTACCTGCTACTAACATGTGCGGAAATTATTGCGCTTTTTTATGTAGCGAAATTGCCCCTGTATGATTCCCTGTGTACGGCATTCTCCACGATGCCAACAGGCGGCTTCTCGCCACTCACAGAAAATATCGGTGGATATATGAACCCCTTAGCAGAGTTGATCATTGCGGTGTTCATGTTTCTCGCAGGTATGAACTTCATCCTGCACTATTCTTTGATACGAAATCCCCGGCGAGTAATAGCAAATAAGGAGTTTCAGGTCTATTGCGTGTTTATCCTGATAGCGGTTATCTTGATAACAGGAGACTTATACATCCATCATTTCGATTCTTTACGGGAAGCATTCAGATACGGTGGATTCCAGGCGATTTCTATCATGACCACTACTGGATTCACAACCGCTAATTATGATGCCTGGGGTGATTTATCCAAGATGGTCATATTTGCACTGATGTTCATTGGTGGCTGCGGTGGTTCAACCGGCGGTAGCATAAAAGTCGTCAGGATCTACGTGCTTCTGAAATACAGTATGCAGAGGATTCGTCATATCCTCTATCCACATGCTATATTTGTACTGAAGACCGGAAAGAAGCCCATCTCTGAGGATATTCTGCAAGGGATTATCGCATTCTTTATCGCTTATGTCTTGATATTTGTAGTGTGCTCGATACTCATGGCTGCAATGGGTTTGGATATAGTCAGTGCAACCTCATCCGTAGCGGCAAGTCTTGGCAACGTTGGACCTGGCTTCGGATTCGTTTTCCTTAATTACGCCGAAGTACCTGCGCTGGGGAAGCTCATCCTGTCGTTTTGCATGTGGGCAGGACGGTTAGAGTTATTTACTGTCTTGGTTCTGTTAACGCCTGCATTCTGGCGGGTTTGAGGTTCCTATTTTTGAGGTGGCCCACTCTTGGCTTAAATCGGTGCGAATTCCAAAACCGCAAAAAGAGCAAATGCGCCTAATGCTAATAGCAACGCATGCTTCAACCCCGCTATAACCTTACCCGTCCCTAACTTGCCTGCCATAAAGCCAGAGCAAAAGCCCTGGATCATTCCGCAATGGAATAAAATCATCTTCATCTTCTCGGAATCCACCTTTACCATTACCGCTCCGCCCGCCCCCGCCACTTTTCCCGAAGCTTCTGACATCATTGGTATGAACGTATTGTAGAGTACCATTAAGATGAGCAAGAAGACACCGAAGGTGATGTAGCAGATGGCTATGTAAGGCATCATATCAGTAGCTCTTTTCTTCTCCAGCGCTCTCACCTCGTTCACGTCGTCCACGGTAATTTTTAATATGCCTGCCAACATCGCCTCCTACTCGGTAGCCCTCAATAATCAGTTCTATGGACCGTTTAATCATTTTTGTGGGATGCCGCTCGGCAAATAATCTCAACGCCTCTTCGAACGGGACACCCCAGGTGAGTTGATACAAATAAATTTGCTATAAAACGTTTCTGCTACTGTAGCCATCTTTTAAGGTCTTCGTTGAAAATAGAAAACGGTAATTTACGGTGTCATAGGAAACTACCCTGGATTTTAGAGTGTATAGTATCGTTTGCGTATATAGAAACGACAGAGACAAAATACCTGTTCTGTTTTTAATATTGAGTGGCAGCAGATTTTATGCGATTTGTGAGCACAAACATTATTTATAGGTGTAGTTATTTATTAGTGTTACGTGGTACAAACCAGAAAACAATGAAAAAGGGAGAAAAACCGTTAACTATCCTCCTCTGTGATGACGATGCGACATTCCGCACGCTTGTTCGAACTTATTTGGAGTCTGAGACGGAATGCACATTGATAGAGGCGGGGCGAGAAGAAGAGATTCAAGCTGCTCTGGATAGGGGCGGAATTGATCTGATTCTAATGGACGTTCTAATGCCGGACAAATCCGGGACGGAATGGCTTATGGAGATAGTCGCAATGCGGTTAGCGCCTGTGGTCCTGCTTACCGGATATGGTAACGAAGAGCTTGCTGTTCAGTCATTACACGAAGGTGCTATTGACTACATTCCTAAGGAACACCTCACAAAGGATAGATTACATGGAACCATAACAGCAGCACTTGAAACGTGGAAACGTATGGAGACAGATTGGGCACGTGACCGTATGTATGAAGAGCTCGAAGCGAAGAATAAAGAGCTGGAGCGGTTTACCTATACTATCTCCCACGACCTCAATTCACCGTTACTTACTCTTCAGGGCTTTGTTAGCATACTCCGAAGCGATATAGAACAGAATGAACGAGATAACGTGGAAAGAGACTTGACGTATATAGAACAAGCGGTCACTAAGCTGAAAAACCTACTGGACGACATATTGCAACTTTCTCGTATCGGTCGTATGGTGAATCCACCGGAAGATGTAGCGTTATGTGAAATTGCAGAGGAAGCGCAGGCGCAAACGGCCGAGCAACTAAAAACGAGCGGAGTTGAAATCGCCGTGGTTGAGGACTGCCCTACTGTTCACGTGGACCGCATGCGAATAGTCGAGATGCTTGTGGCGCTCATAACAAATAGTATAACGTTCAGGGGTGAACAACCACATCCGAAGATAGAGATAGGTTATCGCGTGGATGGTGAAGAGACAGTGTTCTTCGTACGTGACAACGGTATGGGGATAGATATTAGCCAGCACGAGCGTGTTTTCGATCTTTTCTCTAAGTTGGATAGCAATAGTGAGGGCACGGGTGCCGGACTCGCGATAGTAAAACGGATAATAGAAGTGCACAGAGGTCGCATCTGGATAGAATCAGAACTGGGTAAAGGCTGTACGGTTTGTTTTACGCTGCCTCTTTCCGAGGATTGATATATAGCTTGGAGTATATTTTGGAGCAGGTGGGGTATAAAGACAGACGAGAGTTTTCGTTTCGCGGTGGTAGATATTCTGAGCGCGGATTTTGGGCTGCCTATAGAGCGACATGAGCTTTTTATAATTCTATCTCCTCTTTTGTGTATATGGTAAAATTATCTTTATCATAAAATAACGGGAAATATTGTAGATTATGATTTGTGTACCTCATCTTTATAATCCCAAGACGGCGCTCTAATATATCCCTTTCCCTCCTGATGTCCAGATGTATAATCGCATCAGCAAGAAATTCCTCAATTCCATATTTGCCAAACCTAGTATCTCCGGGATACATTTCGGAAATCAAAAAGCTGGTTATTCCCGTTTCTCTTAGTCCTGCAAAGAAAAGATGTATCTCTCTACGAGGACTTTTTATGGTTGTTAAGGAGTATAAAGCATTAAGAGGGTCTATTGCTATTAAATCATAGTCCTTTTTCTTTACAATGGCGTCCAGATAATACTTGACTTTTTTTATCGAGTTATGCTCAAATTTCAAATCTACTCCTACCGCTTCATCTATCATCTTATGGTCCACGATAGCCAACTTTTCGCTTTCTTCTACCAGCCCCAGCGTTTGCATCTGTTTCTTAAAGCTCTGTAAGTCTTGTTCCAGTGTTATGTACAGCCCCTTTAAGTTTCCCTTCATTGCGTTGTTGTATAAAATGCTATATGTCAACGAACTTTTCATGCAGCCGGCCACGCCACAAATTAACGAAATCGTGCCTTTGGGGATTCCACCTTCTAATTGGTCATCTAATCTTTCTATGTATGTTTTTATTCGGTCCATAATATTACTACTTAACATAACATTTACATTTAAATGATTTTGTGTTTTTATCAGTTATCAAGAATGATGATTCCAGAAAAAGCTAAAAAAATCGAATGTGATGTCTTGGTGGTAGGAGCAGGACCTGCAGGTAGTAGTGCAGCTTTTTTTTCTGAACTTTTAGATGAGGATGATAAACATGAAGTCTGTCTCATAGAGCGATTAGATAATCAAAAATATTTGAATTATCATGAGATGTGTGGAGAAGGAGTAAGTGCTGACTTATTCCGCGATATTTCCCCTATTAAACCCTCCTGTATCATAGAGAAGATTAGAAAGGTACGTGAATATTGGCCCGGAGACATAGAGATAAAGACCACGATGAATGGATATATTATAGATAGACCGCTATTCTTGAAAGGTATTGTTGATCAATACATTAAGTTAGGTGGGAAATACATTCAGAATTCCTTCGTGGATTTTATAGAAAAAGAAGGAGAGATTAAAGTAAAGTTGAGCGATGGAGAATTCGTGAAGACGAAATATCTCATCGCCGCTGATGGTGCTAATTCTTTAATTCGTAAAAAACTTGGAATAAAAGGGCGGGTTAAACCCTTTATCCAATATGTAGTGGATAAAGAACCCGAGCATGATACCCTGATTTTTGAGTATGACGAGAAGTGGAAAGGTGATTATAAGTGGGAATTCCCTCATGGTGAAACGACAAAAGTGGGTTTCCCTTTTCTTAAGCATAGCGACAGCGAAGAGATTGAGGGAACTATTTTAGCAAAGCAAACGAGGATGGTCGGGTTTGGCGGTGTAGAGAATAACGTGCACGGGAACATTCTAATGGTTG
This sequence comes from Candidatus Methanophagaceae archaeon, assembly GCA_013374505.1. GTDB lineage: Archaea > Halobacteriota > Syntropharchaeia > Alkanophagales > Methanospirareceae > QENJ01. The sequence continues at coordinate 568 of QENJ01000228.1, read as the reverse complement.
GAGATGCTGCTTGTCACAGTAATCCCTTGACAAAGGGTGGTATTAGGCCCGGTATGGTATCTGGGAAGATGGCGGCAGAAGCAATAATCAATGATAATCCCTTAGAATACGATAAAAAGTGGAAGAAATCAGATTTTGCATCGCCTCTATTCCTAAAGGCTTTTAACATGCTAAAGGAGATGGATAATCACGAATTAGCAAGGCATATAAGACCTTTTAGGAAGGGTTTTAACGTTTTTTCAACGATTAAATCGTTATTGTTTTATCGGAAATATTTAGAAGTATATAAAGCATATTATTTATCGAATAGGGTAGGATGGTAATAATCGAATGTGATGTATTGTATTGGTAGTGGGTGCGAAACCGCAGGGTTAGGGGCTGCAATTACCCGTTCAAAAAGGGGATTTGAAACAATTTTGGTGGGAAAAAGCTCTGAGATAGGATATCATGTAAAATCATCTGTTTTTACTTGGAAAGAAGTGGCAGAGAACTAGGGTCTTCCTAATAGTGTAGTGTCTCAAGGGATAGATTCGTTTTATATTTGTTCCGTTCACTCTGATAGAGAAGT
>QENJ01000227.1 GCA_013374505.1 Candidatus Methanophagaceae archaeon | reverse complement strand
GAACAACTACTACGGCATCTACCTGTATTATTCGAGCGACAACACGCTCACCTGCAACAACGCTAACCTGAACAGCCACACCGGTATCTGGATGTATTATTCAAGCAACAACACGCTCATCAACAACAACGCTAACTCGAACAACTACCATGGCATCGTACTGTCTTCTTCGAGTGGCAACACACTCACCCACAACTCCGCTTACTCGAACAACTACTACGGCATCTTGCTGGATTCTTTGAGTGGCAACACACACACCCACAACTCCGCTTACTTGAACGGCCACACCGGCATCGAACTGTCTTCTTCGAGCGAAAATACGCTCATCAACAACTCCGCTAACTTGAACGGCCACACAGGCATCTACTTGGTTTTTTCAAGCAACAACACGCTCATCAGCAACTCTGCTAACTCGAACAATGTCGGCATCTACCTGTTTTCTTCGAGCGGCAACAACACGCTCACCAGCAACTCCGCTAACTTGAACAAAGCCACCGGCATCGTACTGGCTTTGGCGAGCAGCAACAACACGCTCACTAACAACTCCGCTAACTCGAACAACCGCTACGGCATCTACCTGGGCTTTCCGAGCAGCAACAACACACTCACCCGCAACTCCGCTAACTAGAACAACTACTACGGCATCGTGCTGGATTCTTCGAGCAATAACAAAATTTACCTCAACAACTTCATGAATAACAACTATAACTTTTATTCTTTCAATTCAACCAACATCTGGAACTCAACCGCTCCAATAAGCTATACCTACAAAGACAAAACCTACGCAAATTACTTAGGCAACTATTGGACCGATTACACCAACATTGACGCCAATAACGATGGTATTTGGGATAATCCTCGCCCCATAGATCTAGATAAGGACTACCATCCGTTGGTAGAGCCTTTTGAGAATTACGAAGAGAAGTGGTCGTTTGCGATAATCACGGATTCTCACATTGGCTGGGGATATCCGGATTATGGTCCAGAAGGATGGGAGTTAGCACAAGAAAAGAATTGTCTCAAAAACCATCCAGAAGAAGCTCAAGATTATTGGCTTACAGAGAGATTGAATAAATCGGTTGATAAAATAATAAATCTCACAGACGAGTATAACATCAAATTTGTGGTCCATCTCGGTGATATTAACGATAAGGAGCAATACTCAGAGCTTTGGAAAGCAAAAAAGATTTTGGATAGGCTAAATGATGCAGGGATCCCTTATTTCCCTATAATAGGAAATCATGAGATTTGGCCTTATACCCAAAGAGAAGGAGATGCAGCAGGAGGAGAAGGTGGTCAAATCATAGGATATGGGGTAAGATGGGTTGGAAAAGGAGGACAAGCAGATAGCCCCCTTGGAGATGAATACTTTGAGGATATTTTTAATGAAAGTTTCTTCGATGCTCAATTTGGAATGCTTAGTGGTATCAATAATGCAGAGGCGCAGGATGGAAAAAATGACCCTCAAATCCAAAATTATGGTTTTATCTATCAGGAACTAAATTTTGTCTTCTTGGACACTGTTTGGAGGAAAGGTGCAAGTGTAGGTATAGGACTTCCAGGGAGAGTAGTTGCAGGGGCTAAAGGTGGTGGCAAACTAAATGATGATACTTTTGATTGGCTTGAAGAACGCTTAAATAAATATGAAGAACCGGCTATTTTGTTCTCTCACCATCCAATGGTTGAAAGTATTCTTGGTACCAGTGCTTTTAATTCAGAGGACTTACAAAAATTTGATAGAATTATTGAAAAGAGTACGAGAGATGTATTGTCTAATTTTGCAGGGCATATTCATCATGAAAAAATATGGTCTAAACCACGTTATCCTCGCCCGCTTTATATTCATCAACTAAATATAGATAATGTTGTGACGACTGAGGCTATACTGGAAAGCTCAAATGATACAATTAGGCTCGTGCAAGTAAATGGTGAGAATATAAACTATGACAAAAAGTTTGGGGTATCTGATGCTGGAATAAGTCCCTACTTTACATTCTATCCGGGAAATCCGTCACCTAACGCAACATTCCAAGCTTATCCTAAGAGTACTACTTATTACTATAAATGGGACTTTGGAGATGGAAGTGAGCCAGTAGAGGGGTTAGGAAGAAGTAGGGTATGGCATGATTACGCTGGTGGAGGAATATTTAATCTGGATTTAGAAGTTCAAACGCCACAAGGCACAGCCATCTTAAGAGATGTGCCAATAACTGTATCAGGCGAGCTTAGCCCAGCATATTACCTTGCAGGACTCAAAGAAGGTTTAAAAGCGATTTCAACGGGGACAAGAGAAAATTTTAGTGAAACACCACAAAACATCCTAGAATGTGTAATAATAACAAAAGTAGATTTGGAGGAGAAACCTGTTGCAGAAATTTACATTCACTTCAAGAATGCCACTGAAGACATAGACCTCTCAAATTTGACCGCTGACGTAAATCTAACTGCAAGAAAATCCGTGATTTATATGCCTTCATGGCCTGCAGTAATCGAGCCTTCTAAGATTCTATACATACCCTCAACTGGCAAAGGTGCAGTTTACATATCCAAAAACGCCACAAACCTGAACGAAGTGTGTCTTGAAAACGCAGATACTATAATAAATGTAGGCGAAACGAAAGACGGCATGACTGTTTTAACAATGCTCTACAACGACACCGAATACTATATCGTCTTCAATGTAACAGGCACAGGCGGCGGCGAATTCACAGCAACCGATTTAGATACCGAAGCACCAGCAAATCCATACCCAAGCATCTCCGGCACACACAACGGCACTATAAAACCAAACCAAACAATAACTGTGAATAAACTTTACACTTACCCCTGCCCCGGAACAAGCGGATACACCGAATCTATTAAATTATACGAAAACGGCATTCCGATAGCCAACGGCACCTGGAACGGCTACGAAAGCGACTGGCATAATATAACAATCCATAACGTAACTGACGCTTCTTATGTCACGCTATTGGAAAACCATGAATACCACTACGTCATATTAACCGGCTCTTACCCGCAAATTCACCATATCGCGGCATTACCAACCGCAAACGGCAGGATAAACTGCACGGAGTTCACAGATGCAAATGGAAAAAGATATGGGGATATGATACCGGCAATTCTGCTGTGGACGGCATAAAGAGTAATGATGCAACAAAAAATGTTAGGACAAAAAATAGCCATTGTTTTGGCACTGATTTTGCTACTGATGCCTGCACTGGCATCAGCACAATCCGCTTCTGAGAGCGCAAATCAACATAAAATAATGCTCGATACCTATGTTGAGCGGATTGATACAGTTGACTATGCCGGCACCACCTATCAGGTCATAAGATACAACAATGTTTTTCCACACGCAAGCGGTATTGAGATTTTCACACCCGATGGCTTCCGGGTTACCGACCCTGATATTGCAAAATCGGTGCTAACGCAAACAGCCTGGAAAAAGGCGGTCACACAGTTGCGACCGCATGATATAGAAAAATTGAAGGATATTCGCGCTTCATCACAAGAGATTTATGCTGCAATAGCCCCGGTTGCAGCTACTACGAGTTCTGTGATAGATATTTTAAACGAGCTAAAAAGCCCATATTTTTTTGGCGAAAGTGCAATAGATATAGTAAAAACTACATATCCCGGAATATCCACGCTTGAAAGCGAATTAAATCTATTAAAGGATGATTTAAATGACTGGTCTGCTGGTGCGCTAAGAGTAACTAATAAACTCCCGGTTGTTATACCGGGGCTGGAGGAGCTAAAGAAAGGTAAAGAACTGACTCCAGAGTTACAATCCACTATCCAGGACTCTTTGTCCGCACTTGAGACGCTAAAAACGGGAACAGACGTTTTTGGGGGCACCCTCTCTGATGTAAGCAGTACACTTTACGGTGCTGAACGCTCGCTAAACACAGCTTCTGAGTTAACTTCTGATAGAAAGATTAGTGAATCACTGTTTTCCAAGGATATATCCACACTGGCAGATGCCGTTGGTGATTTGAATAACAAAGTAAAATCACTGGGCTGGATTGTACCGTCACTTTCAAGTTCATTATCTATGCAAAGTGCAAAGCTATCGAATGTTGAACGCACTGCGAATAATAAGGCGAATAAACTATATGGCGAATGGAGTTCGAGGCGAAACGCTCTTGTCATGGTATATACCACACTTGGTGCAATAATAGCTGTTGTTCTTGCAATAATATTTGGTGTGTTGGTATATACAGTGGGAAATAAAAGGGTCGGTGTAGAACGAGCAGCAGCAAAGATAGAAGAAGAAATAAAAGAAGAACCAAAAGAAGAAAAAACATTAATAGCGGATTCTGGCGGAATCCAAAGAAGGATCACAGGAGTATTAATTACGATTGCGGGTTTGTTCCTGTTGCTGTACTCGTTTTTAACTGCGTATAATCTCTTAAATTGTGATTTTGCAATAGATGAAACTTTTATAGTGCGAATTATTTTCTTTGTCTGTATGATCGGAATTGGCAGCTACATGACAGAAAAAGGTGCTTCAATAGCCGAAGATTCGAGGATTATTGGCATAATATTAGCACCTATTGGGTTGTTCATGCTGTGTTTTTCGTTCATAATCGCAAATACGTTTGTCAATGGCGAATTCATGTTTGACGAATTATTTTTCATACGGATTGTATTCTTCTTTTGTATGATTGTAATTGGGATTTATTTGACTGGAAAAGGTGTAATGCTAATCGCATATCCTAAGATTACAGGACTTGTGCTTACCGCGATAGGTGCGTTTATGCTGATATTCTCGTTTATGAGTGCGAATGCGTTTGTTAGTGGTGAATTCATGGCGGATGAAACGTTTATAATCCGAATAATTTACTTTGTTTGTATGGTTGGGATTGGGGGTATTTAACGGGAAAAGGTGTGTCAGAAATATGTACTACTCACAGGGGTGTTTGTTTACGATAACATTCATAACATAGGTGATGAATAACCAAATGGTGGCTGTTTTTATTGTGGAAACGCAAGAATTTAAGTTTTATGAGCATGAAATACCCAAGCCTGCTACGAGAAGTACGGAAACAAGAACTAAGGAAGATTTAAAAGTTAAAAACGAGAATTATATAGGGGTGATTGTATGAGCATAAAGACACTTACCGAAATAAGTGACATTCTCAAAAAACATGAAACGGAACTAAGAAAGAGATACGGGATAAAAAGGCTTGGCATTTTTGGCTCTTATTTGAGAGGCGAAGCCAAAGAGAAGAGCGACCTTGATATATTGGTAGAATTTGAGCAAGATGTAGATATAGGACTCCTAAAATTTGTGGGGATGGAAAACTATCTGAGCGACCTTCTTGGTGTAAAAGTGGATTTGGTAGATAAATCGGCGTTAAAACCAAGAATAGGAAAGCACATATTAAAAGAGGTTGTCTATCCATGAAAAATATACCAGAGGAGGTAAAGAAAGAGTATCCAGAAATTCCTTGGAGAGAGATGGCGGGGATGAGAGATAAACTTATCCATGGATATTTTGGAGTAATTCTTAAAAGGGTATGGAAAACGGTGAAAGAAGAAATACCACCACTAAAACCTTTATTTGAGAAAATATTGATAAAATTGGAGAAATGAGCTTTAAAAGATACAGCGGGCTTGGGCACTCTGCGGTGCTCCGCACCTTGTCCCTAACGGAGTCACTTAACAGCGTATATGCAGTTTGCTCACGCTCATACAAAACATTAGCTACGCTCTGGACTTCGTATACCCCCAGAACGGGCATTATCTGAAATGCCCACACCCTCACTCTCACTATAAGAAAGAAGGAGGCATGGCGCATGTTGACCTCAGAAGAGATGGAAAAAATAGAGGAAAATATAGAAGATATAAAGAACTACGGTGTAAAGCGAGTAGGGTTGTTTGGCTCTTACGTTAGAAATGCACAAAAATTAGAAAGTGAGAGAGACATCTTAGTTAGGTTTGTAAATAGCAAAAAGACATTTGATAAATACATGGACCCCCTAGCATCTTCCGGGAGGCGCTGGTTATGACCACGACACGCCCATTCAAACTAGTCTCGGAATACAAACCAAAAGGCTCGCAGCCAGAAGCGATAAGAAAGTTAGTTGCCGGCATAAAGAAGAACTATAATTTCCAGACGCTGCTGGGCGTGACAGGCTCAGGAAAGACATTCACAATAGCCAATGTCATAAACGCGGTCCAGAAACCGACACTTGTCCTCGTGCACAACAAGACCCTTGCCGCCCAGTTGTATAACGAGTTCAAGGAATTCTTTCCCGCGAACCGAGTCGAGTATTTCGTGTCTTATTACGATTACTATCAGCCAGAGTCGTACATTCCGCAGAAAGACCAGTACATAGAGAAGGATGCCACGGTAAACCCCAAGATCGAGCAGATGCGGCTGGCGGCAACGGCATCCCTGTCTTCACGGAAGGACGTAATCGTAGTCGCATCGGTTTCGTGCATATATAGCATCGGAGCTCCGGACACATTTCAGGCGATGGGTTTTGAGCTAACCGTAGGGCAGGAGATACAAAGAAACGAATTCCTGAAGCGGCTCATAGATATTCAGTTCGAGAGAAACGATACCGAACTTATGCCCGGGCGGTTCCGGGTCAAGGGCGATACAATTGATTTCATTCCCGGGTATTTCAACAATATCATACGTGTGGAAATGTTCGGAGACGAAATAGAAACAATCGCGGAGATTGATAAAACCACGGGCAATGTGACTGAAAAGCTAACATATTTCTTTATTTATCCGGCAAGGCATTTCGTTATCCCGGAGGACCAGTTAAGTACCGCAATAGCGTCCATAAAAACGGAACTTGAGCTCAATCTACCGGAACTTGAAATGATAGAAGCACACCGGCTGAAACAGCGAACACTGTACGACATCGAGATGATAGAAGAGACCGGTTTTTGTAAAGGCATAGAAAACTATTCGTTACATTTTGACGGCCGGCAGAAGGGCGAGAAGCCGTATTCACTTATTGACTATTTTGGGGACAACTTCCTGATTATACTAGACGAAAGCCACCAGACAATACCGCAATTGCATGGAATGTACGAGGGCGACTATTCCAGGAAGAAGAATCTGGTGGATTACGGTTTCAGGTTACAAACGGCACTGGATAACAGACCACTCAAATTCCACGAGTTTGAGGTGTACATGAAGCGAAACAAGGTAATCTTTACGTCTGCCACGCCGGGGCCGTACGAACGACACGAGTCAGCGCAGGTTGTGGAGCAGATAATCCGACCCACCGGTTTGGTAGACCCTGTGGTATTTGTAAGACCGATAGCAGGTCAGATTGACGATTTGAAACGTGAAATCGGTGTTACAATAGAACGTGGCGACCGTGTACTTCTTACAACGATAACAAAGAGGCTGGCTGAGGAATTGACCGAATATCTGGCTGAATGCGGTATAAAAACGCGATACCTTCATTCTGATATAGATACGCTTGAACGTACCGAGATAATACGTGAACTCAGATTATGCAAGTTTGACGTGCTCGTGGGAATAAATCTGCTGCGAGAAGGGCTTGACATACCTGAGGTTGGGTTCATCGGGATACTCGATGCCGATAAGGAAGGGTTCTTACGAGATACCCGAAGTCTGATACAGACGATAGGAAGAGCGGCACGGAACGTGAACTCAAAAGTAGTGCTGTATGCCGATAATGAGACGAATTCGATAAAACAGGCGGTAAAGGAGACGGACCGGTGGCGGAGGCTGCAAATAGCGTATAACAAAAAGCATGGAATCGTACCGGAGACGATAAAGAAAGCGATAAAAGCAAAAGAGGTTGAGGTAAAGGATACGAAGCACGTACCGAAAAGCGATATCCCGAATTTAGTGATTGGACTAGAAGCAGAGATGCGAGAAGCTGCGGATACACTCGATTTCGAGCGGGCTATTATGCTCCGGGAGAAGGTAAAGCTGCTAAAGAAGAGGATTGAGGGAACTCAGTAAATAGTTTACCCATTTTGATAAAAATCATAGACACAGATTTTATCGATTTACACGGACGCTACTGTCTGGTTTATTAAGTTTTTTCGGGTTGAATCGGAATTAAAAATATACCCTGCCCTGTAAAGCATAATGTCACCAAGCTCACGGTTTTTATCAATACTCGCGGTACAAGGATATGAATGATGAGATTCCGGAAATTCGTCCAATGCCGCTTTGCCTATCCCATTTGCTCGGCATTTTGTCTTTATCCATAGGCCAAGCATTGTCATCAGAAGCGTTGTTTTTCCACAAACATTGGGTTCAAAGATATTAAGATTATTCTGTTGGTTTTTGGTATTTCAACTTTTCGAGAATATAATTTGATTTTGGGCACTTTTTAAGCAATCTTTACAAATGCCTTTCAGGTAAACCTGGCAGTCTATAACTTTATGACCCTCGTCTGTTACCGTCCCCAGCTCAACGATTGTATATTCCAGAGCTACATCATACACGCCCCCACACTCAATACACTTGAAGTGTGCATGTTGCGTTGTATCGGTATCGTATCGCACTTCTTTCTCTTCTATCGTCAGCTCCTGGACTATTCCCTTGCCCACAAAAAGTTTTAGCGTATTATAAACAGTCGTTTTTGATAGTGTTGGTATCTCCTTTGAAAGATTCTTGTAAATTATATCAACAGTTGGATGAGTTCTGTGGTTCATCATATATTCCAGAATCTTCAGACGATGGTATGACGGTTGAATACCTTCTTTTTCCAGGTGTTCCCTGAGTTCATCCAGTGACAGCCCAATATCATCACTCATTTATGTGTCTCCTCATAAAACTAACTAAATCTGTTATATAAATATTACCGACACTGGAGTCTATGACCTCGCGTTACTTCATCCATCACCGCTCTAATAATATACCCCGCCTTATGCTGTACGTGTCGCCAATCTCGCGGTCTCTCAAATTTCTAAAAATTGAGTGCTCATCCGACTTCCGAACACATTCTTCTTCGCTGATAAATAGAGAATTCTTCTGGAAATGGATATTTAGCTTCTTTCACTTTTTCTTCTCTCACCTCCTTCCCCCCAGCCAAAAAATTCGCGATACCCTCAGGACTCAAATAGTAATAATATTCCAGAAGCTCAGTGGTCTCTTCCCTTATATAAGCGATAATCGCTCTATCCTTGAGTTCGTATAGTATCTTTCTCACTTCTCTTGGTGTCATACCACAAGCACGGGCAAGGTCAAGGTCCCTGACACCTTTATCCAGAGTCATACTCGAAATTATATTAACTCCTTTCTCGCCCCAACGGGTTTTAACATTCCTGATTAGTTCGGTTCTATCCGTTTCCACAAGAAAGCCGAGTCCTTTTTCGATTTTAGCTTTTCCTACTCTTTCTTTTAACTCTTCAAGATTCTCTTTCACCTTTTTAGGCAAATAAGATCGGTAATGTGGTCTGTCTTTCCTTTTTATTATCTTAATCTCTCCGATTCCCAAATCCTTTAATATGCTTGATACATCCTCAAGAAAGTACCTCGAGCGAGAGATTATTTCATAATTACCTTTTCGTTGATTAAGTTCAAATAACATCTCCAGAACCAGAATTTTTGAGAGCGTCTTTTCCTGATACGGGTGCTGTTCCCACCGCTCTTTCATTTTATCGGGTATTCTAATGGCGTTTCTTCTATAACCCCTATTTTGATAATAGTTCCCTATTATCGCCCTTATGGTTAAGGGTATCCTGTCGCTTTGAAATAATCCGAAAGTATGATACAGTCGTTTAAATATCTCCTTTTTACGTTTAGCGGGATGTACTAATCCTTCTTCGGAGCCCTTCATAAGTATTTGTAGCGCAATAATATCAAGGTCAGAGGACACCA
>QENJ01000084.1 GCA_013374505.1 Candidatus Methanophagaceae archaeon | reverse complement strand
ATGCATGTGCATCAATCCTTGTTCAAAGGGGATAGAAATACGTTCTTCGACCCGAATGACGAATACCACCTATCAGGGGCGGGTAAGGGTTATATCGCGGGATTGCTAAGACACGCACCCGAGATAACTTCGGTTGCCAATCAATGGGTAAACTCATATAAGCGCCTGGTACCCGGATATGAAGCACCCGTTTACATCTCCTGGGCACGCCGCAACCGCTCTACGCTAGTAAGGGTGCCGATGTATAAGCCTGGTAAAGAGAACGCGACACGAGTGGAATTCCGCAGTGCCGATCCGGCATGCAACCCGTACTTAACTTTTTCAGTGATGCTTGCGGCCGGCTTAGCAGGAATAAAGAACAAGTATGAATTGAGACCACCAACGGAGAAGGACGTTTACCTGCTGAATGCAGAGGAAAAGGTAAAGGAAGGAATAACATCGCTGCCCGGTAGTTTAATCGAGGCAATTGGACTTACAGAGGAGAGCGAACTGGTGCGAGAAGCTTTGGGTGACCATGTCTTCAACAACTTCATCACATCAAAGAAGGTAGAGTGGGACAATTATCGTGTGAGCGTCACGGAATGGGAGTTGAAGGCGTATTTAGGTGTGCTGTGAGTCGGATCAAAGAAACATTTTTTTAAATCTTAGGGGTGAGCACATGGCCGAAACAGTAAAAACAAGGATAGAAGAACTAGTTGGGGATGAAGCAAGAGTGATAGACGGTGATTTCGAGCGTGAGCTATACAGCATGGACATTGGTGAAGTACCATTCGCAAAGCAACTTTTTGACACCACACCAGAACTTGTAATCATGCCTAAAAGCGTTGCAGCACTCAAGAAAATCGTTCGATTCGCAAACGCTGAGGAAGTAGCTTTATTCCCGCGGGGGTCTGCTTCTTCTGGGCTTGGTGGCGTGGTTCCTACGGTAAAAGGCATCGTTCTTGACTTGTCATCCTTAAATAAGATTGTTGAGCTGAATAGGGAAAAGGAGACAATAAAAGTTCAAACCGGTGTCCGGTGGTCGGCCATCGAGGATTTTTTGTGCCCTGAGACTCTAGCACTCAGAGCGTACCCCTCAAGCTTCTTTTCCTCTGTTGGTGGCTGGATTGCTACGGGTGGCTACGGCATCGGTAGCTACCGGTTCGGGCATCTTAAAGATCAGATAGAATCAATCGAAGTGATGTTTCCTTCGGGCGAAGTGAAATCCATCAATTCAAAGGAAAAGGAGTTCGCACGATTCTTCGGTACAGAAGGGCAGTTTGGTATAGTTCTGAGTGCTGTCTTGAAACTGAGGAAGAAGCCGGAAAAATCACTACCGCATCTGATCTACCTGGAAAGTGCCGAAGACGCTTTTGTGTTCATAACGGGGCTGATAAACGCGGAACTCAAACCCAACCACATAAAATATATGGATGCTTCACATCTTGAAGAGGCAAACACTTTTTGGGGTGAGCATTTGTTCAGGCTTAAAGATGCGGTATTAGTGGAGTTTGAAGAAGAGGAAGAGGCTACGAAATTTCGTGACTTCGCAGAAGGCCGAGGTATTCTTGCAGACGATTATCTCTCAAATTACCTCTGGCACGAACGGCTATTCCCCATGAAGAAGAGAAGCGATAAGCCAACCCCGTTGGCGTGTGAAATGGTTATCCCCATAGCAAATGCAGTTTCGTATCTCAAAGAGGCGAAAATATTTTTAAAACGATGTGGTTTGGATGTAGAAGTAGAATCGCATATTGTGGGAAAAGACCGTGCACTACTGATGTTGTCGTACATGTCTGACGTAAGAGTGCCAAAGACATACCTTACCCACATGGCACTTATCCCGGTGCTTACGAGACTCGGGCTAAAGTTTGGCGGTGTTCCATACGGTATCGGCATCTGGAATACGCCCTTTATAAATGATAAATATGATACGAAGACGCTTGAACTCTATCGGGCGTATAAGAAAGAGGTTGACCCGAATAACATTCTCAACCCGAACAAATTCTTCGCGGTGAAGACGAAAATGTCGAATATACCCGGTATATTGTTTAAAACGCGCATCTTCAGACCGCTAATACGTATTTCAGCTACGGTTACACCGATTCTTGGTAAACTCGCATCGTCCAAGGGCGGTCTTAAAGAGGAATCGGTACTTGAGAAGATAGTATATTCATGTATCAAATGCGGAAGCTGTGCTGCTGTCTGCCCTGCATACCTTGTTACCAACGAGGAATCAGTGCTACCCAAGAACAAGCTGTATCTCGCAAAAAAACTGCTCGCGGGAGACGTAATATCGAAGACCGATTCTGACAAGATCTTTTTATGCACACATTGCGAGATGTGTAGAGATGTCTGTCAGAATGATTTAGACCTCGTCACAGCATGGACCGAACTGGAGAAGCTGCTTGAATCTCAATTTGGTACGCCGGAAGAAGCGATTACAGAATTCGTGTCCACGCTGGAATCAAGTGAAGATTACTGGAGGTTTGTATATAAACCTTTCTTTCAAAAAGAAAGCTTTACCAAAGAAATCGTTAACACGGACATTTTGAGCTTTTACGGAGGTTAACATGCCCAGAAAATATAGTATCGAAGTGATACCGACACCACCTCGGCATACACCAATTGGTAAGTTTGAGATAGAACGGGGTGCGGATTGCATAAATTGCGGAAGGTGTGCAATAGTCTGTATCTACGAAGTCCACAAAAGACAGGAAGAGGACCTGCGATCTATGGCAGAGCCTGTTGAGTATCGCTGCAAAGGTTGCTTCTCCTGTATCCAGGAATGCCCGAGAGCGACGTTGACTATCCGTGAGGGAACAGATTATTCGCGTCTCGGCGATTCTTACTGGACTCCTGAGATAATCAATACGAATTGGTATCAAGCAGAGACCGGTAAGATTCCCGTCTCAGGTGCGGGATATCGTGGTCCTTTCTCCGGTGAAGGGTTCGATTCGATGTGGACAGATATGTCTGAGATCGTAAGACCTACGAGAGATGGTATTCATGGTAGAGAGTACATCAGTACCGTGGTGGAAATCGGGAGAAAGTTACCTGCAATCAAATTTGATAGCCATGGGGAAATAGTATCGCATATTCCACCTACATTAAACGTACCATTACCGATAATCTTTGATACACTCCCTTTTGGGGCCGCGAAGCATTTTGATCCAACTTTCCTAAAGTTTGATGAGAACGTATATGGAGCAATGGCAAAGGCTGCTTCAGATCTGGGCACTTTTATGATTGTAAACGCTGGTGACGGGTTTAAGAGTGAAGGGCATAGGGGTCAAAGCTCACACATCATACCTCATATCTCAGATCTTACATCTCACAGCTTTGACGCAGATTGGATTAAGGCATGTAAGATGGTGGAATTGGAATATGAAGAAGACGTTCTGAGTGTGGTAAACGAGGTAAAGACACTAAATCCGGGGTCTATTATCTCTGTAAGAGTTCCTTTTGGTGATAATGTAGAGGGAATAGTAGAGGAATTGACTTATGCCGGCATAGAAGTCATTCATCTTTATGTGGACCGTAATGGAAAGGCGGTTAATCAAACTCGCAAAAAAAGATTGTTGATAAAGGATATGACTCAGAAAGTTCACGGGCATCTGGTAGACCTTAAGATTCGAGATGATGTTACGCTCATTGTAAGTGGCGGTATTGCAATGGCAGAGCATGTGGCTAAAGCAATAATCTGTGGTGCAGATTTGACTGCTATTGACCTGCCGCTTCTTTTCGCTCTTGAATGCAGATATTGTAAAGACTGCCAAGAGGATTTAGCGTGTCCCGTAGAGCTAAAAGATGTAAATCCTGAATGGGGTGCACAGCGCATAATAAATCTTATCGGTGCATGGAGGAACCAGCTTATTGAAATCTTAGGCGCTATGGGGTTACGAGAAGTAAGGAGGCTCCGTGGTGAAGTGGGTAGGGCAATATTCTTAGAGGATATAGAGAAAGATACGTTTGACAAGGTTTTTGCGAGGAGGGTGTCATACGATGCCAACGATTAAAAAAGTACCCTCAAGATTCCCGAATGAGATATGTGAGATAGAAGTACAAAGGGACATTTCTAAATGTATAAACTGTGGCACATGCGCTAAGCTATGTCCGTTCGGAGTCCATGAGCGAAAAACGGGTTATAATAGGGTTTCAAAGCCTTTGAGTTACCTCTGCATAGGCACTTCATGCGAAGATAAATCGTTTTACTGCGTCAATCACTGCCCACGAGGAGCACTTTCTTTAGGTGTAAGTTCGGAATACCGTACTATAGGCGATTATCGCTGGACTCGAGATCTTATAATTGGAACATGGAAGCAGGCAGAGACGGGAATACCGCTTAAAGGGCAAAGATACGAAATTGGAGACTCAGGCGGTGGGTTCGACAGTATTTCATTCAATTTCCAGGATAATGAGGGAAGAGGAGAGAATGGAAATGAAGATTTGGCTCACACCTCTGGAGCTATAAGCACTGAGATAGACCTGAATAAGAGGGAAGGTAAGAAGATCAGTATTAAGGTGCCGTTCTATGGTGGCGGGATGTCTTTTGGCTCTATCAGTCTCTCAGTAATGCTTGCAAAAGCAAAAGCGGCAAGAGCTTGGGGGACATTTACCTGTACCGGTGAGGGTGGTTACCCGGAAGCTTTAAAAGAATACGATGATAACGTGATTACACAGGTTGCAACCGGGTTATTTGGTGTGATGGAAGATACAATTCAACGAGTAAAGATTGTTGAATTCAAGTATGCACAAGGTGCAAAACCGGGTCTTGGCGGGCATTTGCTGGGCGATAAAGTAACAGTAGAAGTTGCACGTATGCGAGAAGCGATAGAAGGTAGCAGCCTGTTCTCACCATTTCCGTTTCATAGCGTATATTCGGTGGAAGACCATAAAAAACATCTGGATTGGATAAAAGAGCTGAACCCTGATGCTATTGTATCGGTAAAGGTTTCCACGCCCACGGATGTAGATATGGTTGCAGTGGGCAGCTATTACGCAGGTGCAAATATCATCCATCTGGATGGCAGCTATGGCGGCACGGGCGCGGCACCAGACATTGCGAAGAAGAACATCGCGATGCCTATCGAGTATGCAATACCGAAGGTGCATGAGTTCCTTAAACAGGAGGGTATACGAGATACGATGACGATTATCGCAAGTGGTGGTATAAGAACAGCTCATGATGCGTTAAAGGCGATTGCGCTGGGTGCAGATGGTGTTGTTATCGGCACTGTCGAACTTGTTGCACTGGGTTGTGTGCGGTGTGGTAATTGTGAATCCGGTAGGGGATGTCCAAGGGGGATTGCAAGCACGGACCCGGAACTTTCTAAGGCTATTGATCTGGAATGGGGTGCTCAACGTCTGATTAATCTGTATGCCGCATGGAGAAGCGAGATTGTGGAAGTGCTTAAAAGGTTCGGGATGAAGAGTATAAAAGAGTTGGTTGGGCGGTATGATTGTTTGATTGAAAACCACGAGATTACACAAGATTAACACAACACTTTTTCTTTTTTTACAAAAAGAAAATTTAGCCTGTGCTAAAAGAAAAACAAATGGGTTCTTTTGGTAAAGCTTTTCTTTCTCTGCTTCTGCCTGTTCCTGTGCCACTATTTCAGCATCATCAAATTATAACACCCTCTTTTATCGCATGACGGACAATACTTACCTCATTTCTTTTCTTGTCGAATTCCTCTGGCGTATAACATAAAAAATCTACCGGATAATCCATCGTCCACTCCAAATGGAATTCAACAGGTCTTTTAAGGGGGCTTTTATCCTTAAACTCATCGCCGACTACGATTAGATCAACATCGCTATTCTCATCCGCCTCGCTACTCACCTGAGAACCAAATAATATCATCTCTTCTATGTCGTATTTTTGACACATCTTCTGTTTAAATTCTTTTAATGCTTTTACGAGTTTAGATTTTTCTTCACCCATTCCTAATACTGTTGTATTCTGCAACTTCGATATCATGTTCTGCCAGCTCCAACCAATTCTTAACTTCTTTTTTCATGAGGGGTTAGTCTTGCGACCAGTATCCTATTGTGGCAGAAAGAAGGAAAGTTTATTCCTATCTACTTTTCCCTGTATTAAATCAATGAGAGTAAGTAATAGAAACTTCGTTTGCAAATTGGCGTTGCTTTCGCTTATCACATTAATCAAACCTCTAAAGATCCACCGTCCTTCTTCGACCTTAAAGTCCCCATTTGGGCCCATATAGTCGTCAAGAAACGTAGCTAATTCGTTGCCACCTTTAGTTGTATCACCTTCAAGTAAGTATGAAGATGATATAAGAAATCCAATAATACCTTTGTATACAGTATCTTGTGTCTCATTTATGGCTTGCAAAGCGTATTTTCTTCCTTCCTCATATCTTCCGAGTTTAATAAGAATTTCCGCAATGTTAATCTTTTCAACAAAATCTGGATTGATTTCTAGCACCCTACACGCTATTTGTAAAGCTTTATCAAACTCATACGTAAAATCCGAATAAATAAAACGAAGGCCAACTAAAGCTTCGATATTCTTTTGATCCATGGTAAGTGCCTCATTGTAACAATGCTCAGCTTCGGAATAATCACCAGTAGCTCGTAAGATATTACCCTTTAGAATCAAGGGATAAGGATCATTCGGATTATGTTCTATAGCGTTTGCAGAACACTCTAGTGCTTCAGCGTATTTCTTTAATTTTTGTGATGCAATGCCTTTGCCATACCAGGCCCATGCAGAATTAGGATCTATCGTGATAGCCTTATCAAAACACTCGATAGCTTCGTCATTCTTTCCTAATAAATAAAGAGCTAAACCTTTAATAGTCCATGAATCGACAGAATTAGGATCTATCGCGATAGCCTTATCAAAACACTTGATAGCTTCGTCATTCTTTCCTAATTTATAAAGAGCGTTACCTTTATGAATCAAAGCATCAGCATAATTAGGATCTATCGCGATAGCCGTATCAAAACACTCAATAGCTTCGTCATTCTTTCCTAATAAATAAAGAGCTAAACCTTTGTTACGCCTTATCAATGCATAATTAGGATCTATCGAGATAGCCTTATCATAGTATTTGATAGCTTCCATATACCCTTGTGAACTAAAAAGCTCATTACCTTTGCTAATCCATTCGTCAGCATCCTTATCAACGGTCATAGGGAACCTCCATCCATACTCAATATTTGAGAAACAATTAGTTCTGGTGTACTGGGTGGATTATTGTATACTTTGCATCTTTTTATAAAAACATCGCGATCAATTTGTCCTGTACTTACTTGAAATAAATATCCGATCAATGTTTTCTCGGTTTTATCAAGTGTTAAGATCTTGTCAAAATCCAGATAATCATCAACTAATTTTTCGATTAGTGGGATGACATTTGGGATAGAATCGATAAGCAATTGCTTATTTTCAAATAACCACCGGTACACCTGATTTTGGGAAATGCTCATTTTTACATTAATTTCCTTTTTACGATCAAGTGCATCCTCATTTTTTGGAGCTATAGAGAGAACACCATTTATATCATCTATTGCAAGAAATATAAACGCGGGATCACTTTGACAGCAGTGATCGTCAGCATTTTTAAGTCCATTTTTTATGAATTCATTAAACTTCTGGTGGGATACTGCAATTTTTATAGTGCTCATTCTACTGGCATCCGCCGCAAAAAGATTAGGTTTTTGCTTTCCCCTTCCTTTTATCTGATCCTCAACATACACCCAAAGTCTATTTAAGGTAATTATCCCAGTTGGGTCACCATCAGACGCTTTACCATATAGTCCTTCTATCAAATGGAATGTAAAGATTCCATGAGGGTGGGAGGAACCTCCTTTTGCATGCGTACAACTAGTTTCTCTTGATTGTTGTGTTGCTTCGCTTGATGCTAGTATGATTTTACCTTTTCCCCCTCCCCCCTCAGATAGATTTCTAAAATATGGATCAAATGGTGTCTCGTCATCAAGTATGGATTTACCACCTTTTGTGGGAATTCCACTATGGCAACAGTCAAGGATAATCAAAACAGCTGCCTTATATTTAGAATCCAAAATAACCTGCTTAAGTTCTCCCATGCTTATGCCACAAACTAATGGTTCCGCCTTCATCATATCGTAAGGCGCTAGGTACCCATTTCCGTAGCTATCAGCAAAGCCGTGTCCTGAGAAGTAGAAAAGGGTTAGACCACAAGAATGGGTTTGCCAGAGTAAGTCACTAATTGCTTTCCGAATTGCTTTGCATGTCGCTGCAGTGTCAAGTAAAAAATGATTGCTTGCAACTTCGAACTTGCCCGAATCTTTTAGTATTTGACATATGTCCGTAGCGTCGTTTACAGCACCTTTTAAATTTGAGATTTCAGGATCGCAGTAATCGTTAATGCCTACAATTACAGCTTGACGCTTCTCTCCTCCAGGTAGCTCCCCTTCTTCAGGCAGCTTCCCTTCAATTGTTAAGTCACGCTCGGTGAAAATTCCCACGGATGGCAGCTTCTCTTCAGTCATATACTCACCCACTACTCTGTTTAAGCTCAAACCTACCTTCAATTAGGCCGACGGTTAGGCTGACGGTTATGTCTTTCTCATCAAAAAATTTCTTCATTCCCTTTGACGTATCAGTTATAAGGGATTTAAGGTAAAATATACCAGGTTGTCTTAACTTGACTTTGTCAGATTAACTTTGTATTTTAAAAACCTTTCCAAGATATAACATTGATGAGCCGATGTATTGCCCTCTGTATCCACAAAGCTAAACGAAATAATGACGCCTACTAAAATGACTTTCAGATAATTAATATTTACCACATCGAGAAGAGTACATCAGGGTATTTTGATAAAATAAGATTTTTATGGGCCTCCCTTAATAGAGTTTGATGCACAATGGAGTTAATGGTCTTAGATATAGAAAATGCGGTCGGTGAGCTAAAAGAGTTCCACGCGGGGCTTCACCGCTTCTTCATGACAAAAACGCGGTACGTGGCAGGACAGGCATTGCAGTATTCACAGGGGCTTTTATTTGGATCCGAGCGGAAAAATATGACCAATATGGAAAAGACAGTTCCAGACAGTGACCATCAGGCGCTTCAACATTTCCTCTCCAATTCGCAATGGGATGAAGAAGGCGTTATCACGGAGATTCAGGGGAGAATCAGCGAGTTGATTGGGAACCCGACTCATGGTTCTTTACATTTTGATGAATCCAGGCTTCTTAAAGATGGTGCGCACTCCGTGGGCGCAAAGAGGCAGTACTGTGGGAGATTCGGGAAAGTGGATAATTGCCAGGTGGGTGTGTTCCTGGGATATGCTATGCATAGCTATCGAGCGCTGGTGGACAAGAAATTATACCTTCCTCGGGATTGGGCAGAGAACCCGGTTCGCAGGGTGCGCTGCGGTGTTCCCGCAGAGGTAACATTTAAAACAAAGGCGGAACTGGCGTTAGATATGCTGTCAAGGGCAGAAAAGCGGGGTGTGCCGTTCGCCTGGGTTGGTATGGACTGCTTCTACGGGCAGCAGCCCTGGCTTCTCGAGCAGCTCGAAAGTAAAAAGATTTTATATATAGCGGATATCCCAAATGACACGCGAGTATGGCGGAATTGTCCAAAAGTTGAAGTACCAGAGCGCAAAGGAAAACGAGGACCTCAGCCATGGCGGGAGAGAGTTGTCGAAGGAGAACCAGAGCCAATTAAAGTGAGGAAATTAGAAAAAGAGATTCCTGAGGTGGAAAAGGGACGTATTTTTCTGAGAGATACCGAAAGGAAAGAGTTATGGTGCAACATGGTGTGTTTACGTGTGTATCCAGTTCGTGATGAGTTACCTGGACCTGAGTCATGGCTTATAATCCGATGGGACGACAACGGAGAGGTAAAGTACCA
>QENJ01000083.1 GCA_013374505.1 Candidatus Methanophagaceae archaeon | reverse complement strand
CGAAGACAACTATTTTGTGAAGCTATACAAAGGTTCGCAAACAATTTCAAACGTGCAGGTAAAAAAGGAACTGGCGGCGAATGTAACAGATGACGCAGTTTTATTTGTGAAAGCAGCATTCGCGACTTTGAGTGAGAACTATTTCTCACTGTTCTGCGGTTTCCCGATGCTAAAAGAAGCGAACTCGTGGATAATATTCAAGTGCAACGTTCTAGAAGAAAGAAGAGAATATTTCCTTTTTCAACTGACACCCATCGCAGTAGAAATAAATAGGCAGGTACTGAGGGCGATAAACAGAGGTCTTAATGCTGTGATAGAAGCTGCTATCCTTGCCACGCGTTATGGCATAATCGAAGATGAGCGCGAAAAAGCCGAGATGAAAAAGATGATAGAACGTTATGCCGCTATCGTGGAGAAATGCGGTGGACGTCGTGAGAAAGACGCGATGAGCGTTCTGTATGACATTATGCTGCTTTGATTCTCGATATTTTTTTTCTTTTCCGTCAACGCTTTTCTTTTCCTAAAAGAAAAGGGTTGTTTGATCAAACGTCTAAAACGACTCTTGCGTGCCAGACTTCGTTCTTCTTTATCTCCATCATGTTATACGTAACGGCTTTTATTATTATGCCAGATACGTGTTTGGTAGGGTCGAATTTACCGCCTTTGCACTTACCGTTTATACTAAAGTCGGCTAAACTCAGGTCAATATCGAATTTTTTCAATACCAGCAGCTCGGAATCAAATAAAAAAAGCAGCTCGTCCAACCAGTCGAACATCAAGCTGTAAATGTCTTCAGATTTTAGCTCTATTTCCCGTTCCTCGGTTTCTTCTATCTCATCCACATCCGTCATAAAGCTGTAAGTGGCAACGGCAGCATTGGCAAAGAGTTCCTCGGGCGTGTCGCCATACACTTCGAAGCCTACATCTGAGGGATGCTCGATATATTTTATCTTAGTCATTCTTCGTGGAATATCGCGTGTTCTTAATCTTTATGTTAGTACCAAATAAAAAACTAGTTTCCCTGTGTTCACCTTTTAATATTCATCAAGATATTACAAAATGTAAAGTACATGTGATGGCTATGCAAGTTTGGAGTATTTAGGAGAGTAAACAAAGATGAGTATTACAGAAGAAAGCATCACATCCGCGGAAATGGCAGCTCTGGACGAGAACTGCAAATTCTTTGGGCTTTTACCGTTACAACTAATGGAAAACGCCGGCGCTAATATTGCAGATGAGATAAGGAAGCGATTTACAGCGAAAGGAAATGGCTACGCGGAACACGTAAAAGTAACGATATTAGCAGGAAAAGGGAATAATGGTGGCGATGCTTTTGCTGCGGCAAGGCATTTGCACCGTGGCTATGACGTGAAGATCATATTAATCGGACGTTCAAAGGATTTGCGAACGGAAGAGACCAGCCGGAATTGGCAGATTTTAAAGGACAGTGGACATGACCTGACAGAAATAACCGATTCGTCAGAACTAAAAGCGGAAAAAACTGTTTTTGATAGTTCGGATGTGTTAATAGATGCGATTCTTGGAACGGGCGTAAAAGGAGCGATACGAGAGCCCGAAGCTACAGCCATAGATCTGATAAATGGCGCAAAAGCATTTGTTGTTGCCGTGGACGTGCCTTCTGGGTTGGACCCTGACACGGGCGAAGCGGAAACGGCAGTTCGTGCTAACCTCACTGTCACGTTCCACCGCGCTAAGAAAGGCTTGCTAAATTCGGATTCTGTCGGTGAATTAGTGGTTGCGGATATTGGTATTCCCGATGGAATGGCGAGGTTAACAGGTCCCGGCGATGTTCGTATGGTCGTTACGCGGAAAACAAATGCGCATAAAGGCGATAACGGACGGGTATTGATAGTAGGCGGCGGGCCGTTCTTTGGCGCACCCACATTAGCTGCGCTTGCGGCTCTACGGTCAGGTGCCGATTGGGTAACAATCGCTGCGCCTAAAAGTGTTTCTTCGGCCATTTCGTCAATATCACCTAATCTGATTGTCCAACCACTTTCTTCTGATGTACTGGTAGAGAAGGACGTGCCAGTGGTATCGAATTTGATGAGCAAGCATGATGTCGTGGTGATAGGCATGGGTTTGGGTGTCGAAGAAGAGACGAGATGGGCAGTGAGGTTGATAATAGAGGATGCTAAGAAAGTGGTAGTAGATGCGGATGGTTTATATGGGTTACACCTACCTGTGGAAGCAGAAGATAAGCGTGTTATATTAACACCACATGCTGGCGAATTCGCGAAGATGGCGATAGATGTAAAAGTTCCCCCAGAGAGTAATATGGCAGAGCGAATAGCGTTTTTAGAAGAGTTTTCACGACAGAACAAGGTGGTTACAATGTTGAAGGGTCCTACGGATATTATATCTGACGGGGTAAGGGTAAAGACAAACATGAACGGTAATGCGGGTATGACCGTTGGCGGCACGGGCGATGTTTTAGCCGGTGTTACTGGTGCTCTGTTTGCACTAGCCAACGACCCGTTTAAAGTAGCTGCTGCGGCTGCTTTTGTTAACGGTGCTGCGGGAGATTATGCGTTTGAAGAGAGAGGGTATGGGTTGCTTGCTACGGACGTGGTGGAAAGTATTTCCAAGGTTATGAACGATTTTAAGTAAAAAAGCTCTTAACTCGCCTCGTAACCTAATTCTTTAGCTTTTTGGAAACAATGTTCTGCTTCGTCTTTACGACCGAGTTTTTCCAGATTCCGACCTTTGGCAAACCACGCATCTTCATCAGTTGGATTGAGCTCTAGGGCTTTATCGTAGCATTCTATTGCTTCTTCATGTCTCTCTAATTTACCAAGCGCAACACCTTTATTAAAACAAGCAGCAGCATATTCAGGATTGAATTCTATTGTCTTGTTATAGTCTTCTATTGATCTATCAAATTCCCCTTTTTCGCCATAAGCATTTCCACGATTGAAATAAGCAACAGCATCTTCAAGATTGAATTCTATTGCCTTGTTATAGTCTTCTATTGATCTATCAAATTCCCCTTTATTAGCATAAGCAAGTCCACGATTGCTATAAGCAGCCGCAGATTCAGGATTTAATGATTCAGGATTGAATTCTATTGCCTTGTTAAAGTCCGCTATTGCTGTATCAAATTCCCCTTTCCTGTAGTAAGCAGCTCCACGATTGCTATAAGCAGCCGCAGAGTCAGGATTGAATTCTATTGCCTTATCAAAATCTTCAATTGCGCTATCGAAATCCCTTTTTCCGCCATAAGAAGCTCCACGATTGCTATAAGCATCAGTAAATTCAGGATTGAATTCTATTGCCCTGTTATAATTTTCTATTGCTCTCTCAAATTCCCCTTTTTCGCCATAAGCATTTCCACGATTATAATAGGCCTCCGCCATATTGGGACTTAATTCTATTGCCCTGTTGTAATCTTCAATTGCTCTATCAAATTCCCCTTTATTAGCATAAGCAAGTCCACGATTGCTATAAGCAGCCGCAGATTCAGGATTTAATTCTATTGCCTTGTTAAAGTCCGCTATTGCTGTATCAAATTCCCCTTTCATGTAGTAAGCAGCTCCACGATTGCTATAAGCACCAACAGAGTCAGGATTTAATTCTATTGCCTTATCAAAATCTTCAATTGCGCTATCAAATCCCCCTTTTTCGCCATAAGCAACTCCACGACCATTATAAGCATCAGTAAATTCAGGATTTAATTCTATTGCCCTGTTGTAATCTTCAATTGCTCTTTCGTATTGGTTTAATTTATCGTAGGCAAAGCCACGGTTGAAGTAAGCCTCAGCTAAATTTGGATTCAACTTCAACACTTGATTGTAATGCTCCGTTGCTTCTTCTAAATGCCCTTTCCAGAGTAAAACATCAGCAATTCTTTTATAATTGATTAAAACCCCCCTCTCGTCACTCAATTTATCCCTAATCGCATTTGACTTCTCGAAATAATCTCTATCTTTCGTAAAATCATCTAATTTGAAATGAGAGAGTGCAAGACTCATATACAATTCCGCCCTCTTATAGTCATCCCTTACGGTTCCAAGCAAATACTCATCTACCTTTATTCTCTCTTTTAGCTTCTCCTCTCCTTTCTCCTCTTCAAAAATGGGTAAAGAATAATACACTGGTTCAGGCTTCTCTAAGCTCATAGTAAACTTCTCTTCTTTTTCTCTCATCCTCTTTTTTGTTAAGTTGTACGTCCTGCTCCGGAATCTAAAAAAATCTGGTGCAAGCTCCGCTATCTCGCTTATTTCATATTCGCTTCCTACGATGATAACCGGTCGTTTTATATCGTAAAAAAGGTCACGATGCAAGTTTAAATAACCCAAAACCCATGGGAATTGGTTAGAAAATCCAGAGACAAAGTAAATAGAACTCTCAGCGGTTTCCCTCCATCCAGTCAATATTTCCAGCAGATTTAGCTCACCCCGCAGATATATCTCGTTTACCGTAAAACCATTTGATTCTATAACCTCTATCAGCTCGTTCGGCGATTTATCTAAGATAACAAAGAGCAGACAATTCCTTCCCTTTGCTAACCCCAACTCATTCAATAACTGCTTTAATTGTTGGGTGTATATCATACCAGATCTTTCCATTTGAGTATTCAAGGATTGCAAGACTGAAGAGCAAATTTTGGAACCTCTCTCCGTCGGTCTTCTCTTTTGTTTCACTCACACTTTTCAGTATTTCACTGTCTTCTTTAGAAAGTATTCGGATATAGTCGTTTCTGATTTCGGTAATAGCACGCTCAACGTCTTCATTCCCTATCCTTTCCCTTCCTTCGGTATCTGCAATGTTTGCAGCATTATTTACAATTCTTATAAACTCGGTTAGAATACCGCCAGAGAACTCTATCGCCGAACTCAAAGCTTCCTCAGTTATTAAGTCTTCATTCATTCTTTTCTGTGCCACTTCCTTTATAACTTCATAACCCTCAGAACTGACTTCTCCGTTTCTATTATGCAATTTTATGTTCCCAAGCACTTCATGACCGTCAAAGTACTGTAAAACTATCTGTCTTATTTTATTAGAGAATAGCAAGGGCTGAGGAATCGTATAGATTACTTTGCAAAGTGGTTGTGTCAATTCAGCACCATGTCCATAAAACAGCTCCTCCGCCTTTTCCAGGTTCACCTTATCGAGGTCGTCAATTATGACAAGAAGCTTTTTGCCCAGTTTTTCCTCGGCATCCGCGATTATTTTATTTATTGCATCTATCAGATCGCTCATTCTTGGTTTTATGACATCCCTTGTGATTTCTCTGGTCGTTACTTGAGTCCCGATTTTGCCGGAGAGTTCTACAATCGCTGTGAATCCAGCCCCGAGTTCTATCCCCTTTTGCTTCTCCTCCACCCTTTCCACAACTGTTTCAGACCAGGAATCGAGATATTCATTCAACTCTTTGCTTAACTCTACCTGCTCAGATACTTTTTCGTAAATCTCGGCACCAATTACAAGTAAAACATCTGCATATTCAACATCGAAGAGATTAAGCCTTTCCCTTATCGAGAAAGGTATAACGAGAAGCGTGTCTTTGACGAGTTCAGAAAGTTTATTAAGCTCTGTGCTCTTACCATTTCCTCGGCTGCCTACGAATAGATACTTTAAAGGTTTTTTGGTTACTTTCAAAATTCCTGAAAGTCTTTCCACTGGGCTTTCTCTATTCACGTAGTATTCTCTGAGCTTCTCTCCGCTAAGTGGCTCTTGTGGATCGAATATATCATAAACTTCCGGAAGGGCTTTTGCTTTCATCTTAAGAGTTCCTAAGTAATTTATGTATTCATATTGCTTATTATACTTTAGGTCTATGCTCTAATAACTCTTAAACTAGTATTGAAGAACCCCATAGCAAGCTAGGGGGTATCATTTAGACTGAAATCAAATATCGCGTCACGCAGTGGGTTATTAAACAAAACGGCAAATAAATTATTCATAGAGAGGTCTGGAAAAACACAAAACTCCCTATCCCCTCAAGTAACTCAGTGTCGTGTGCTTTTCACATTCAAGGTTCGCCTTCACGTACACACGCCTCTAAAAACGCTTTAAACGGTGGTGACGGCTTGTTCGGCCTCGACTTGAATTCCGGATGAAACTGCGTGGCGAAGAAGAACGGATGCTCATAAATCTCTAATATCTCCATTCGCATCCCACTTCTGTCCGTCCCAGAGAAAAATACGCCCTCATGCTCTATTCGTTCTATATACACAGGGTTCACCTCATACCTGTGCCTGTGCCGTTCCACTATTTTCTTTTTGCCATAGGTCTTCTCCGCCACGGTATCAGCTCTTATGAAGACCACATAGTCGCCCAGCCGCATCGTACCGCCTTTATCCTTCACACCTCTTTGCTCTTCTAAAAGTGCGATTACGGGATGAGGCGTCTCGCAAAGTTCAGAGCTATTTGCATCTTTCAGTTTCGCAACGTTCCTTGCCACTTCTATCACAGCTAACTGGAACCCGAAACACAACCCAAGAAAAGGTATTTTATTCGTCCTCGCATATTCTATCGCTTTTATCTTACCTTCCGCACCACGCTCGCCAAACCCCCCGGGCACCAGTATTCCCTGAACGCCCTCAAAAAATGTGTTTAACGTGCCTTCAACTTCCAAATCTTCCGCTTCTATCCATTTCAGCTCGGTATTACACCCGATCTCAGTAGCAGCGTGCTTTAGCGCTTCTTTTATGCTCAGATACGAATCCTCCAGCTCTGCATATTTTCCTACTATTGCTATTATTACATTCTTATCCCCAGCGGCCAGAGCTTTACGTCGCTCTACCATCTTTGTCCATTCGTTATCTTCTTTCAACTGCTCTAATTGCAGTTTCTTCATCAGGTAAGAGGCGATACCTTCTTGTTCAAGCAATAGCGGCACCTCATAGATGTCGTCCGTGTCCCGTGCGCTGATCACTGCTTCTTCTTTTACATTACAGAACATCGCTATCTTCTTCTTCGCATCCTCTTTTAGCGCCTTTTTACTTCGGCATACGATTATATCGGGATGCAGCCCTAATTCCAGGAGTGCCTTTACCGAGTGTTGCGTAGGCTTCGTCTTCGGCTCGCCCAGAGTAGTAAAAGGTACTAAAGTGACGTGAACGAATAGGAAATCAGCCTCGTTCTCCTCACCGTGCATCTGCCTGACTGCCTCTAGAAACGGCATGCTCTCTATGTCGCCAACCGTACCACCTACCTCTACGAGGCATATATCGGCATCGCTCTTCGCTGTAACCTGTCTTATGCGTGCCTTTATCTCATTCGTCACGTGCGGGATTATCTGCACCGTCTGTCCCAAGTATTCACCGCGCCGTTCTCGCTCTATCACTGCGGAATACACGAGACCCGTAGTTATATTATGCTCTCTTCCAAGTTCCACATCCATGAACCGCTCGTAATTGCCCAAATCCAGATCTACCTCGGCACCATCGCCTAAAACATACACCTCACCGTGCTGAAACGGATTCATCGTTCCTGCGTCTAGGTTTATGTACGGGTCAATTTTTATCGGTACGACTTCATGACCACGGTTCTTTAATATCCTACCGATAGACGCCATTGTAATGCCCTTCCCAAGTCCACTCATTACACCCCCGGTCACAACTATATACTTCATTTTACCTCTTTAAGCACCCGCTCCAACTTCTCGGCTGCCTGCTTGTGGTCAAATTTCATTGCCCGTGTTAACGCAATCATCCCAGTCCTCTTCCTCAGCTCGACATCATTTAAAAGCATAATCACGTACCTGGAAAAAGCGTCATAATCATCTGCTATGAACATCCCTCTTCCGTTTACAGGATGTATACCAAAAGTAGCCAATCGGGTAGCAACCACGGGCAGCCCGCAAGCCATAGCTTCTAACAGCTTACCTCTGAAACCTGTACCCAACTCAATCGGTGCCACTAACACATCACTATCCCGGTAAATCTGCCGCACATTCTCGTTAGTCCCGCCTTCCTGGACAGTTATATTGTCACTCCTCAAATCCAGAAGTTCTTGAGGCGGATTACACCCAATAGCATAAAACTTTGCATCCGGAACTTCCTGCAGGATTCTCGCCCAGCAGTGGTTGATGAAATTATTTACCGCATCCACATTAGGATAATGCATGAAATTGCCCAGATAAAGGATTTTTTTTGTGTTTCTTGCCCAAGATCTCTTCTCAGGCGGTGTGTAAAATCTCGTGTCCACTCCATGAGGCACTACCCTGATCTTGTCCTTCAGTTCTGGTGCATGACTTATCAGGATATCGCCATCCTCACGGGTTAAAGTTAAAATCCTATCCGCAGCATCATACATCTTGAATTCGTAATTAAAGAGCTCTTTTAGTGTGGCTTCTTCAATAGCCTCTCCCTTCTCCGCTCGTAGTTCAAAAGCCTTTGTGTAACATTCGTGCATCGAAATTATAGCCGTAGTATCGGAGGGAATAAGGCTGCGATTCGCTTCTATGTACTGCCCCATCATTGAATATTCAGCGATAATCACATCAAAATGTGCCTCCTTCAAAACAAAAGTAAAAGCAGCTTCAAGCTTTTCGTTGTAGCCGCCATCGCCGGTTAAGAAATTTCGCGGTCGTTTCAACCGTTTGTAAAGTGCATCTAGTTCTGCCTCCGATCGCTCCCCAACGGAATTAACCTTGATCACGCGCTCACAGAAAGGCTCAAGGCTTTTATCAGTCCGGTCTACATCTGTGTAAGCAGGAGCAATGAGCGTTATCTTATGACCCATTGCAGACAGGTTCTTGATTCTATGATAGATGAGGATAGGACCTCCAATGATGTCTGCTCGGGGCAACAGCTTAGGTAGAAACAATATGTTCATGTTCATTGCACCTCTTTACAGATAAATTCGCTTATCCGAGAACGAATTCGTTCCTGAGCTGTAAACGACATCAATTCCTGCCACCGTTTTTGCAACACGCACAGTTTTTGAAACGGATCTGATTTCGGCACTGCATCTGTTCTGGCAAGGATCGTATTCTTCAAAGCCTCTTCGCTTGCTTCGCTGTCGCCCTGAGCGAGATACTCCTCGGACAATAGTTTGCTCGCGTTTTCTATCTTTGCTTCGAGGTCAGGCTTCAGAAAACAGCCAGGATAGGGGTCGAACTCTTCGGGATACACTCGCGTCATGCCTTCTATCTCTTTTTGGGTTTCTATCTTCGCGCGTTCGTAGATAAAGCGATATAAATCTTCACGCAGGCTTCTCCAGACCGGATGCGACTTTGGTGGCGGTAGGTGCTTGATCGCGAGTTGGTTATCCAGGACGAAAGAGTGACCAAACATCCGCGCATTTATCAGGAAGTCTATATCCTCACCGCGCGGGACATCAGGGTCAAAAGGCACGACCGTGAAAAGATCCCGATGCACGACCATGTTCCCGCCAAAAACAAAAGGGGTCTCTTTCAAACGCGGTTCTGACCCGATGATATTGTCAAAAGCTTCGTTCATGCGCGCATATTGGTCCCAGTGTTGCATCCATGGGCGAAAAGGTTTCTTAACGTGATAGTCGCCGTCAGGCTGCAGGTAATAGCCGGCAACTGCGTTTATCGCTTTCCCCTCTATATCTTTGCCTATGAATGCCCGCGCTTTCGTCATGAATTCCGGGTCTTCAAACACTTCGTCATCGTCAATAAGCACCGCCGCTTCAGAATCCAGGACATGCGGCACGAACATGCAAAGGTTTCGAACGTTGGAGTAACCTCTGAGTTGAAGCAGGTAGATGTACTCCTTTTTGCCCTCGCTAACCAACAAATCGTGTATCTGCTTCAGATGAGAAGGTCCGAAGAGCAATACTTCTACGCCCGGATTTGAAGACTCAATGATACGTGCAACTTTTTCCTCTACCCGGGATTCAATATCCGCAGCCGTGGGAATTGCAATTATCACCACTCGAAAATCTTTATCTTCCAATGCCCCT
>QENJ01000082.1 GCA_013374505.1 Candidatus Methanophagaceae archaeon | reverse complement strand
TGCGTAGGACAAACGCTAAAGGGCATAGATGTTAGAACTAAATATTTTTGTGATAGAGGGATGCTATCTGTCGTTGTTGGATAATTGTGGGACAGCCTCTTAATAGCTTAGCGGATTCTGAAAAAAAATGCTTGCTTTATATAGTATGAAAATTTGGTGGATACATAGGGACGAGTTAGAGGGTTAATGATACGCGAAGGAAAGAAGGGGCAAGCGAAGAGAATAAGTGTAGTTGCCATAGCAATAACGGTAGTGATTGCTTTTTTTGCTATTGCGTCAGCCGCTCCCCCTGTGGAGCCACCAACCGAGGGTAGTGTGATTGAAACCACAACTGTGATTGAATGCGTAGGTGACGTAACAGAAGTGGAAGATCTTGACTGGATTTACAGCACTATGGATCTTAATGATTCCCTCGAAGGCCATCTGGTCTGTAGCGAAAGCGGCTGGGTATGGGTAGGTGAGCGAGTAGGTGGAATTTCATACGAGGAGAATCTGGTTGCAATTGATGGATTTACTCAGTTCACGAAAGATTTCAAAATGGATACCACTAAGGACTCAAACAACAATAATCTCGAGGTAGCCAAACGAATTGGCTATGTTGAAGACAAGTCCAGCGGAATAAGCAAGTTGGACTTCACCGAGAACGTTGGTATGTGTATCATACTAAGAGGCGATTTTAATCGTACTAATAGCGTAGCGGGTCTTTGCCCCTTTGCTGCTGGTGCGAATAACCCCACAACCTGCGAGTGTGTTGCAGCCGGAGGTACCATGAGTGTGGATCTTGTATCGGCTACAACGGAAACAAAAGTAGATACTACGGATTCGCCAATGTTGCACTATGGGCTTACTGCAAAAGGAATAGAAGGTTATGGCGAGTATGTTGAATCTGTTTTAGATGGCGCAGGTGCTGTTGACGGACCTTATGGTGTCGGTACTGTAGCTGCGGGTATGGATGTAGAAGTTCTGGCAGGTGCGGATCCTGAATTCAACTTTTACCGGACTCCTGATTATCACTATCAATGGGATTGGCGTCACGCATCTACAATGAGATATTCTGAGATGACAACAGCAAGTGGCACGTTCCAGTTCTCCAAGGCAATGACTTATACGCCACAGAACCCGGAAGCAAGTAGGCCGTCTAGGTATCAAGTATTCCCCTGATATAGGGGACAATAAGGGATGGGAAACTAAATCTCAAGCACCCACAGATCACAAAATGAGTCCTGAATTCAAAATGCAAACGAAAAAATAGCTTCTCATGCAAATATGTGTAATCTGTGGTTACTAAACAAAAACAGTATATTTACTTCGCGCATGACGATTGCATTGCGTTTGCTTTGGAAAAGAAAGCTTTAGATGCGAGAGGGTTTCCGCCCGCAATCGTGCTTGACCCACGACTGCTCTGGAACTACCACATAACTGAAGACCTGTAGAGAATCGTGAAACGAGAGTTCTTTTCCGTTGTGCCAGAACGAAAAGGGCAGTGCGAAACGAAAAGAAGATTTGTTGAAAACCTACTGCGATTGGCAGAGAAATAGACGGCCGGAATTGTCTTGACGCTCGGTAGATCGCGTAATTCGTGAATCGTGGTAGCGTATTCAGGACGATATGTTGAGACTTTTAAATGTGTTCCAAACATTAATTATATTTATGCACTAAACATCAAGTGAGTTTGTGCATAAGCAAAAACATGGGCCGGTAGCTCAGAACGGCAGAGCAGTAGGCTCTTAACCTACCCGTCGGGGGTTCAAATCCCTCCCGGCTCGTTAATTGAACGATGAAACAAGATGATTACGACGTGATTATCGTGGGTGCAGGACCTGCGGGTCTCTTCGCCGCGAGTGAATTGAAAGATAAAAACCTGAAAGTTCTGGTGATAGATAAGGGCAAGGACGTAGAGGACCGGCATTGCCATATGGAAGACTCGGGAACTTGTATTCAATGTAATGATTGTAACATAATGTGTGGTGTTGGCGGTGCGGGCACGTTCTCGGACGGTACGTTAAATCTCAGACCTGATGTAGGTGGTGAACTCGCCGAGTTATGCGATACCCCCACGGCATGGCAACTCGTGCACGAGGTGGACCAGACGTTTCTTAAATATGGCATGTTAGATGAGCTATATAAAGGTAAAAGTAACGATATAGAGGATTTGAAGCGGCGTGCTGCTTCTGTTGGTGCACGGTTCATAGAGATAAATCAGCGGCATATAGGCTCAGATAAAACGAAAAAGCTGATAAAATCTTTTAAAGATGATTTAGTAGGGCATGGCATCGAATTTTTGCTGAATACGCATGTTACCGACCTCATTATAGAAGAGAAGAAACGAAGTACAACTAAAAATGTGACACGAGTATGCAAGGGCGTGATAACTGATAACGGCACTGAAATACGTGGAACGAACATGATAATAGCGCCTGGTAGGATCGGTGCTTCGTGGGCGGAGAAGATGATAAAACGGCATAAGATAGCAGCGGAATATGCGGGTATAGACGTTGGTGTGAGAGTAGAGGTACCGGCGATCACTATGGACCCCGTGACAAGGATAAACCGCGACCCGAAATTTCATATAAGAACAAAGCGTTATGACGATTTCGCACGGACGTTCTGCACGAATGAGCGTGGTTTTGTGGTTAAAGAAGTATATGACGATTTTATAGGTGTAAATGGGCACTCGCTACGAAGTAAGAAATCAGAGAACACGAATTTCGCGTTCCTCGTGAAAGTAGGGCTGACAGAACCGGTTGAAAATACGTCCAGATACGGCCGCTCAATTGCGAAGTTGGCGACTACGATAGGTGGCGGTAAGCCGATATTACAGCGAATTGGCGACCTCAGAAGGGGTAGAAGGTCTTCCTGGGATCGGATAAATCGGAACCTGGTGGAAAACACATTGAAGGATGTAACTCCCGGCGATATTTCTATGGCACTGCCACACAGAATTACGATGGACATCATAGAAGGCCTGGAGAAACTGAATGAGATAATACCCGGTGTTGCATCCGATTCTACGTTGCTCTATGCGCCTGAGATAAAGTTCTACGCCATGCGGATCAACGTGGATAAGAATATGGAATCATCGTTAACTAATCTATTTGTGGCAGGTGACGGTGCAGGTTTATCACGTGACATCGTGGACGCGGCTGCTACGGGCATACTCGCTGCGAGAGGCGCGATGAACAAGAGCGCATGAATATTGGGCAGGGGATTTAAATCCGATTCCTGAAGATATGGTCCCAGCGTTAATATCGAGGCTGACTGTTATAAGCTATTCTATTGCCTCATATTATTATAATGCACACATGGCGTCCTCTCTTGGAGTACGAGGTTATTCCACTTACATTGAGTCTACGATTGCAATTCGTAGCATGACCGAAGTAGCGGTTTTTTAAATATTACAGTAAAGGCTATTATAAGGAAAGAGGAGCTAATCAGATGAAACTAATCACGTTAGGTTTCTTGCTTGTGTTCATAGGGGTTCTGGTCATCTTTGCGGGGATGTTTAGCACTGCCTACCAAGCCTGGAAAACCGGAGAAACGGAGAAGCCTGCGGTGCGAGGTGGAGGCATTATCATGATTGGTCCGATACCCCTATTATTTGGCACGGATGTCGGCGCTTTGAAGGTCGTAATGATTTTAGCGATCGTGTTGATGTCAATAGCAGCTTTTATCTTTCTTCTCCAATCGAGAATGCTATAACGTTACATTCAAAGCTTCATCCGTCCGATGTCCACGTATTTAATACTTTGATCGGTATCCCGCACCGTGCTTAAATTGCCCTTAAAAGCAAATATCATTCTCTTCTTCACGCCATGCGCCAGCCTCACCGCCCTTGCCATACCAGACATCAAAAAAGCATGATCCATGGGTAGAACATGAACCAAATACAACGAATGCTTCTGTTTTGTTGCTTTATACGCCCTGAAATGCGACCCGAACTTAAAACCAGTCTTCACTATCAGCCCTTTTACCTTTAAATCCGAGTAAACAAGGTACTTATCGAAAAAATCGGTTTCTATTGTGCAGGCATAGTCTATGAACTGCACAAAACTCATTTTTGCGTGAGTGCCACGAGAATTCTCGATCTCCAGCCGATTCTTAGCCACCAAATATGCCGTTTCCACTAAGGACAGCAGTAACCTGTTCTCTTTCGTTAATTTACCGTAAAAGTTGTTTTTAAAGAGCTTCACTGCGAATTCGGCATCCCACAGGACTACTCGATCACCCACTAAACTCGCTTTTGTCTTCCCCTCTGTACTATCCTCCTCTATCCAGGCATCAAATCTTGGCTCGTTTACCTCATAGTACGTGATGTCACTCTCTTCATCCACAACGGCAAGAATTAGCTCCTTGCGCATGTTACGAGCCGAACTAAGCAGCTCGACTAAATCTATCAGCGATATTAAATCCCTTTCCGCTAAGATATGGATGATATACTTTGCCGGCTTCTCGCCCGGCTTGGTACCACGCGGATAAAGCCAGAAATCTACTCCGCCTGTTTTTACTGCGTACCCACGCTCCTTCAAATCCGTGTACACAAGGTACCGCACCGTGAACATAGGCAAGGTATCCAGAGCACGCATTATGAACTCCCCGAAGCTTAGCTCAGATCCGCCATGCTTTATCGTTAATTTGCCTTTATCCAGCATAAACGCAGCTTCTTCTAGCGATAGCTCGCCTCTTTTCTCGCCGTAACCCATTACGTCTGTTTCTGACGCTGTTACTATGACCTTACTGTCTGAAAGTACTCCTTGCATCGCTTTTTAAAAGGTTTTAGGGTCCTGCTATCAAGTCTAAGTATCCTTTAGCTCTGGTATTATATGTATATAACGTATATTAGTTCTTTGGTAAAGCTTTCTTTTTTTTTGTCACACTTTACAATCAGTGCCTCTTCAACACCTCTATCCCCGGCAGACCCTTCTCTAAAAGATATTGCAAGAATGCACCTCCAGCCAAGCTGACATGGGTATGCGCGGTTTTTTTTATGCCCAGCGTGCTCATTGCAGCCGATGTGTGCCCGCCACCGATAAGCGAGTAGGCTTCAGAAGTAGAAAGAGCACGCAGTAACTCTCCTGTTCCCTTACTGAACTCTTCGTTTTCATATAACCCCGCAGGTCCTTTCATTACCACGGTCTTCGCCTCCTTTATCTCTTCCGCATATCTTTTACTCGTCCTTTCCCCAATATCGTATATTTCCTGATCGGGCTTTAGTACGTCAACAGGAATCTCCTCCCGTTTGCCGCATATCTCCACTGCAACATCTTCGGGACACATAATTTTGTCGCCACCCAACTTAAGGATTCTTTTGGCTCTCGCCAGATTTTCTATAAACTGTTCATCTGCTTTTTCTTCTTCTCTTGGTTCAATTATGCCGCGTGCATACAGGAAGATAGTGCCAACATTGCCTGTTGTGAGTATACTAGTCACTTTTTTACGCCTCAGTGTGAACTCCATTATATCAAACACTTCTTCGGGTTTCACACCGCCAAGAACATAAATACACGGCCTTTTTATGTTGTGGACTGATCTTCTCAGAGATGCTAACTCTTTCTCCATTAATCTGCCTATCCCTGCATCCAATAGCATCGGGAAGCCAACCACTGATGCGTGCGACCTGTGCGCTACCGAGAAGGCATCATTTATGTAAATATCCGCAAGTGGAGAAAGCGTTCGTACGAAAATTGACTGTGCATGCTCCTCGGGAGACTTTGTAAGGGTCTCTTCCGCGAGCATCCTCACATTCTCCAGCAACAACACTTCTCCATCCTGCAGCTTCTTTATCGCATCTCTAGCAGCAGGCCCTATTATGTCGTCAATGTACTGTAAATCTATAAAATTCCTGAGCAATTGCGCATGCTGCTCCAGAGTCATGAAATCCGCTCTGCCTGCACGACTCTGATGCACGAGAATGACCACCTTCGCTTTTTTATCCGAAAGTTCACGTATCGTCTTTGCATTCTCCTCTATCCGCTCCTTCATCTGCACTTTACCGTTTATAACCACCGAATTTATATCTGCTCGGAAGAGAACGGTCTTACCTGCTACCCCTAAGTCATCCATAGTCAAGAAGTCACTTAATTTTTCGTCCATTTTCCCGCCCGCCATCTAGGCTTTTTTTTTCTACAAACCCTGCTTTTCTATCTTCTTTATCGCGTCTACCACCCTGCAAGAGTAGCCCCATTCGTTGTCGTACCACGCAAGCACCTTCACCAAGTTGCCTTTACCGCCCATAACATTTGTATACTCAGCATCAACAACCGCCGAATAGTCAGAACCAATGTAATCCGTAGATACCAGCGGCTCATAAGTGACGTCGAGAATACCGCTCAAAGACGATTTTGAGGCTTCTTCAAATACACTGTTCACTTCGTCTCGTGTCACGTCTCGTCCAAGCTCGGCCACGAGGTCCACGATTGAGACATTTGCCGTAGGAACTCGTAAGGATATGCCATCCATCTTCCCGGCTAATGACGGCAACACGATACCTATCGCAGCAGCCGCACCTGTTGATGTCGGTACTATTGCCATGGCAGCCGCACGTGCCCGTCTCATATCTTTATGCCGGCCATCAAGAAGTTTCTGGTCGCCCGTGTACGAATGAATCGTGGTCATGAACCCTTTATTCACGACAAACTTGTCGTTCAATACCTTTACCACCGGAGCTAAGCAATTGGTGGTGCAGGAAGCAAGCGAAATTATGTTATGTGTGGTAGGGTCATACATCTCCTCATTCACACCAGGCACAATAGTTACGTCCGGGTCCTTTCCCGGTGCTGTTATTAATACTTTTTTGCAGCCCGCGTCAATGTGCTTTGATGCTTCGTCCCTACTCCGAAACTTACCCGTTGATTCCACTACCAAATCCACGCCTAAATCGCCCCAAGGTAACTTTTCAGGATCGTCTTCCGCGAATATTCGCAGCTCTTTTCCGTTTACCACCAAGCGATCTTTTTCTGCTATTATATCCCCTTGCTGCATGCCATGCACCGAATCGTGTTTCAACAAGTGTGCCATCCAGAAAGCCTCCGCAGCATGACTGTTTATTGCTACAAAATCTATATCTGATTTGTCCTGTAACGCCGCTCGAAATACTAATCTGCCTATTCGCCCCCAACCATTTATTGCTACTTTCATGGTATAAAGCTATTTACCGTCTGATAATATATAATTATTGTTTTTCCCCGTACTTCTGAACACGCAAATTCTAAAAGTTGGTTATAAATCAATTTTTATCGCAAATGTTCGTAAATGTTTATTGTCGAATAGAACAGAAAAGGAAATGAGAGACGGTAGCGGTTATGAATCTAAGAGAAGATAGAGAAAAGCCAGATAAAGAGCGAATATCCTGGAGCGAATACTGGATGAACATTGTAAATGACGTGGCACTGCGTTCAACCTGCTTGAGAAGACAGATCGGTGCCATCGTGGTCAAGGATAACGTGATAATATCTACGGGTTATAACGGTGCACCGCGAGGATTCCAACATTGTCTCGAGGTTGGGTGCCGGCGTGATAAATTGAATATCCCCTCAGGTGAGCGGCATGAGGAATGTGTTGGGGTCCATGCAGAACAAAATGCACTCTTACAATCGGGCAAAGCTGCAAACGGTGCTACATTATACGTAAACGCATTCCCGTGCAAGATATGTGCCAAGCTAATAATAAATGCAGGGGTAAAACGAGTGGTGATGACGGGGGACTATAGTGATAAGGAAGGCTTGGAATATCTAGGGCGCGCAGGTATAGAGTGCGTTCACGTATAAACGGTAGAATACGGACATTCTAATTTCAATACATACTCGAAATATTTATCATGCTCCGGGTGCCCGGAAAGTGCTCTTAGAAACAAAGTGCGTTTAAATATTACAAGAACCTATAAAATCTTGTTTACCATGACCGGCAACTCTTTTGGTATGATATTCAGGATGACAACCTGGGGTGAGTCTCATGGCGCCGCGATAGGCGTTGTCGTGGACGGCTGTCCCGCAGGGCTTGAACTATTAGTAGAGGACATACAGTACGAATTAGACCGTAGGAAACCGGGAGTAAGTGAAATAACGACAGAGCGTAAGGAAGCAGATGAGGTACAGGTTTTGTCCGGCGTATTTGAAGGGCAAACGATGGGCACACCTATTTCTATGCTCGTGTGGAACAAGGACGTTGATTCGCGTCCGTATGAAGAGCTAAAGCACGTTGCGAGACCAGGTCAGGCCGATTTTTCGTATCAGATGAAGTATGGGTTAAGGGACTATCGAGGCGGCGGAAGAGCTTCTGGGCGAGAGACAGCAGCGCGAGTTGCTGCGGGTGCAATAGCAAAGAAAATCTTGACGGCATATGGCATACAAATTATCGGGCATGTAGTGGAAGTAGGAAGCATAAGAGCACGCGAAGTGGGATTCGAAGAACTGAAGAAGAATGTGGAACGAAATGCAGTCCGATGTGCTGATTTGGACGCCGCGGTACGAATGGAGCAGTTGATAAAAGAAGTGAAAGCAGAAGGAGACAGTGTAGGTGGCATTGTAGAAATAATTGCAACTGGGGTTCCAGCGGGGTTGGGCGAGCCGGTCTTCGATAAACTAGATGCCGAACTTGCAAAGGCATTGATGAGTCTCGGTGCCGTGAAGGGCGTAGAAATAGGTGCGGGGTTTGAGGCTGCGAGGCTGAAAGGCTGCGAGATGAACGATGAATTTTTTATTGAAGACGGCAGGATAAAGACGAAAACGAACAACGCAGGCGGTATTTTAGGTGGTATCTCGACGGGCGAGCCGGTGATATGTAGAATAGCCGTGAAGCCTACTTCTTCTATTGCAAAGCCGCAGCGGAGTGTGGATATGGCGAAAAAGCAAGAGACAGAAATAAAGATAAAGGGCAGGCATGACCCCTGTATATGCTCGCGGATAGTGCCGGTCGCGGAAGCGATGGTCGCGTTAGTATTAGTGGATTGTTTGATGCGGAACGAAAGTATTAAAATAGTTTAAAACCAAACTACTACTATGCTTTCAAAGATAAAGATTGGAAACTTCAAAAGCATAGAAGATTTGGAACTAACGCTTGCTCCTCTTACTATACTCGTAGGTCCAAATGCTTCTGGGAAGTCAAATGTGCTCGAAAGTATAGCAGTTTTAGCACAAACTGCGAGGCTTGACCGCAGTATTACAAGATCGTTAGAAGGCAGCTTAGGATACGGAGCATTTATACAGTATCCCATTTCTCGTGATTTCCCATTATTTGATTTTATAGCTTACAAGAAAGATTGGAGCAAAATTATAACCTTTGAAATTCACATAACAGATGAAGACTATGACAATATCGGATATATGTACTCTTTTATGCCAAAAGATGAGGAAGTACGCCAGGCAGCTTTTGCAAGCGGGAAAAAGTTAGTTGAAGCGGGCTCTTTTAAAGCTGCGGAGTCGTTAATGGTGTCGGATTTTTTATATCCTGACGAATTTCAAGACATTGTAATGCCAGCGGGCGAACTCTCGTATATGTTAACTCCAACTTGTTTCAAATGTGTTTTTCCAACACCACCAATTGCTGATCAAGAACGACAGCAAGTCGAACAAATTTCTTCCCGAGCCCAAGAAATCGTGAAGAAGATAGAAACTGCGGTCAGAGATATTTATTTCATATCGGCTATAAGAGGCGAAGTAAGACCTAGTGTTGAAACAGGTGTTGGTTCGCCAGAATTAGGAACACATGGAGAGGGGCTGATAGAAATTTTGGCATTCATTTTTGGAAGAGCAGAATACGAGAATATAATGGCAAAAATTATTAAATGGGCATCAGAATTTGGTATGGATGAGATCAAAGCAGGTTGGAGGGGTGGGAAAAACTTGAGTTCAGATTATATAGACCCTGAACTCCGAACTCGCCTTAATATGGCCCTTGCAAGCCAGGGCTCCCGGCAAATTTTAACC
>QENJ01000091.1 GCA_013374505.1 Candidatus Methanophagaceae archaeon | reverse complement strand
TTCGATGGATGAAAAATTAAAAATCACTGACTTTTTCGATTGTGCCAGTTTTAGTCCTACAATTCAGATTCTAGCTCCTCTTTGCAACTCTCGCATACCATCAGTCCGTCCGTCAATATCAGATCATTTGAGAAGCTACCGCATTTCTCGCATATACCCTGGCCTATTTCTTCTCCTTCTATCTCCGTGCCCAATATGTCCCGTTCCACGTTCATCTCGATTAAATCTTCCAGTATCGAGTTCATCTGTGACGAAACAGAGAGTATATCAACATCCGCAACGATGCCTACCAACTTGCCATTCTCTATCATTGGCACCTTTCGTATCTTCTCAGTCGCCATCTTCGTTGCAATATCCGAAAGACGATCGTCTGGAGACGCTGTTACCAATGGCGTTGTCATTATATCCTTCAACTTCACTGTGCTCGGTGTTGTATCCTTGCTTACCAGTTCGCCTATTATATCCCCTTGTGTCACTATACCCACAGGATCTCCGTCATTAAGCACAACGATGCTATCCACATCGTATTTCTTCATTATCTTCGCCGCTTCTCGAACATTCAGGTTTTCATCTCCCGTCACTACCTCGCGCACCATTATTTCCCTCAGCGGTATATCAGTCTCCATTTATCTTCACTTAATAACTATTATGAATGCTTAACTTAAATATTAATGAGTAGAGGTATGAAACACGTAATTTTAATTGGTGATGGAATGGCGGATTATCCTATTCCTGAACGTGAGAGCAAGACGGCGTTGCAGATAGCAAATACGCCGAATCTTGATTTCATCGCTACTACGGGTATATGCAGCCAGGTAAAGACAATACCAGATGGAATGGCGGCAGGAAGCGATATTGCAACTCTATCAATTCTTGGATATGACCCTGCGAGATATTACACCGGCAGGGGTCCGCTGGAAGCGATGGGTATGCACATACCTCTTGAGGACGGTGATATAGCGTTTAGATGCAATCTCATAACCGAGGAAGAAGGAAGAATAGCGGATTATAGTGGCGGGCATATAACCGATGAAGAGGCACGCGATCTAATAGATGCGCTTAATATCGCTTTTCGAGCGGACAGTGAAGTAATTGAGTTTTATCCCGGGGTTAGCTATCGGAACGTCCTGGTCCTCAAATCGGAGTCGGGTGATAAAGGCGAAGGCGGGATAAATATGGGTTGTGCGCCCCCTCATGACATCCTTGGTGCGTTATTAGACGATGCGCTACCAAATGACGAGTTATTACGGCATATTATCATCACCTCGAAGAAGATACTGAATGACCACGAGATAAATGAGCGAAGGGTAGCGAGTAATAAGAGGCGTGCGAATATGGTTTGGCTCTGGAGCGGCGGCAGGAAGCCTACAATGCCCGAGTTCCGTGAGCTGTATGGGGTAAGTGGTTCGGTGATCTCGGGTGTTTATCTTGTTAAAGGAATTGGAACGTGTGCGGGTCTGGATGTGATAGACGTGCCGGGTGCTACGGGATATATAGACACGAATTACGAAGGCAAGGCGGACTACGCATTACGCAGCTTGAAAGAGCAGGATTTTGTGATGGTCCATGTCGAAGCGCCGGATGAAGCAGCACATATTGGCGATATAGAGATGAAAGTGAAAGCGATAGAGGATTTTGATGCTTTAGTGGTGGGCAGGATGTTAAAGGGCTTAGAGGCTGAACATTATGATGTGGGCTATAGAATATTAGCCTTACCTGACCATTACACGCCGGTGTCGTTGAAAGTACATACAAAGGAGCCCGTGCCTTTTGCAATCTATGATTCGCAGGTACATGCAGACCACAAAAAGGAAGCGGGTAGTTTTTGTGAATCGTTCGCGCTGAAAAGCGACTTAGGCATGCTGGATGCACGAGCACAAGATTTGATGCGTTTCTTCTTCGGATACGGCAATAAATAGTTCAAAACAACTCAAAAACCAAATTTTACAGTGATTTCCTCACCCGCAAGTCGTTCCAAAGTTTCTAACAAAAGCCGCTCTTTCCTTGTACGTTCCTCCTCCAGCGAAACTATGTGCCTCTTCGATCTGGCAGTGCCTTCTTGTAATCGCGATAGTTGCCCCTTAGCGTGAGTAATTGACTGCATAATCTCGTTTCTATCTTCGTGTATAGTCATATCCGCTAACTTAGCTCTTGTCTCTTCGATTCGTGATTCTAAAAGCACATGTTTTCCTTTTAACGCGGATGGCTCAGAACTTAACAGGTGGTCTATCCAGTTCAGTGTCTTGTCGCGCTTTCGATCCTTCAGGATTGTTGTGTCTCCTTCCACAATATTCCGTATCTCGATTAAAAACGCATTTATATCTTCAGCGAGTGCCTGAATTGGAGATGCCAGAATAGAAGAAATCGCTCTTCGCTCTTCCGAAGTGAGTGTATGCCGCCCGGTCTCATCCTGCTTCTGTAATAGCTTTAATTCTTTGTTAATAGGCGAGAACAAATTACGAATCTCCGATTCGAGCGCACTCAAGTCCGCTTTTGATGTGGATAACTCAGTTTCGAGTTCTTTGAACCGTATCCATTCTTCTCCCTCTTCTATCGCCCTAAATCTTTTATCTGCTCCTTCCCTTGCCCAGTTTTAAAACAAATACCTTCTTCAGACGGCACTACCACACCTATAACGCTAATACCAACTTTTTTTTGCAGCGTTGCAAATTCATCTGCTAATACGTCCGCATCCACGGTAAACAGCAATTCGTAGTCACCACCGTAAAAGAATGCAAGCTCACGAAGATCAACGTCACGCACCGCAGCCCTCATCTCTTCGCTCAGTACAGGCACTTTAGCCTCATATATCTCAAAACCGACTTTGCTACTTC
Source organism: Candidatus Methanophagaceae archaeon (assembly GCA_013374505.1). GTDB lineage: Archaea > Halobacteriota > Syntropharchaeia > Alkanophagales > Methanospirareceae > QENJ01. The sequence goes on along the minus strand of QENJ01000091.1, from coordinate 7,325 downwards.
TTGCGAGTTCGGCTAGAGAAAGCGCGAGACCATCACTAATATCAAGCATAGAGGTAACTAATCCGGAGTCCGCGAGAGTAATACCTTCCGTTATTCTCGGTACCGGTTGAAACAGTGCTCTTTTCGCTGTTTCCTCTACTTTTTCAGGCACCGTCAACCCTTCTTTTAGTATTTTTAAGCCAAGCGCAGCGTTGCCAACCGAACCGGTCACGCATACTAAGTCACCGACTTTTGCTCCTGCTCGCCTTACAGGCTTATCTGCAAACCCGAAGCAGGTACCGGTTAAGATAAGCTCCTTGCTTCTCGTTATGTCTCCCCCAACTACTGCGGTATCATAGGCTGACGCGCAATCTGCTATCCCTTCCACCATCGCATCCACAAACGCAGTCTCGGTGTGCGCAGGAAGGCCCATTGCAATTGTGAAAGCATAAGGACGAGCACCCATCGCAGCAATATCGCTTAGATTAACGGCAACCGCACTCCAACCTATCTGAAAAGGCGAGATGCCCACGGGCAAATACGTGGATTCTTGTAGCATATCCGTAGTGACAACGAGATATTTGTAGTCTGCCAGTGCCAACTCTATAACAGCGCAGTCATCCTCGCCTGCTCCTACGGCTATGCTTTCTGTGTTCACCCTGAATTTCTTTGTTATTCGTTCTATTAATCTTATTTCACCGAGTTGCTCTATTTTCACCTCTGTGGGATAGATACCGTACAGTACATTATTGGCATTTGTTTAGCCAATGTAAAAAACCCGAGATTTTAAGATTAACACAAGATTTTTGGGTTGACAGGGAATAAAAAACCAATAGTAAAGTACTTAAGCCAGATCCAGAGTATTATCTTCTCATGGAAATCTGTGTAATCTGTAGTTAGCTAAACAAACACTATAAAGCTTTTGACGGGTCATGACGGAGTAATGTGCTTTAGATTGCGAGCTATTGTAGATACGTGATATGGTAGCCTCTAAAACTCGTGATGTCCAGTTATAGGTATGCGATTAACACTAAAACCGCTTTTTGCTTCACAAACATACTGTGTGGGCCAATCTATGCTTAAAATATTTGCGGGTTGTACAAATATTCTGGTATGTATGCTTCCGAACCGTCTGAAGAGACGCTGACAGACCCCGCATAGCTACATGACTTTTAAGCTCTACGACACAGAAACAAAAGAAAACAAAAGAACAGCAGTAGCAGTCTTGATTTTAGGGACAAAAAAAACGCTTGCCGCGGAAAAGCGGTGTGAACGGTAAGAAGCAATTGCTTATTTGTAATACAACCACATACAACTTTTGGGACTCATAAATAACCAGCAACAGTAACTAATACCTGAATATTCCATATTTGTGCCTATCCACAACTTCGTTGTAGTCGCGCACATGTGTACAAACTCCGTACTACATGTTCCTAAAAAAAATTACAACATTCACATTTTTTTTTAAATCATCCTTAAACTTTTTTAGCATCTACCGAAAATCAGTTAAGCCATCGCTCCCTTATTACTTCCTGGTAGTGTTAAGAAGCTATCAAAAATATGGCTATGTCCCACAATAGATAACACGAAAAACGATGACCGTAAATATGTTTCGGCTGTGGTTTTATACCAAAGCAATAGACATCAAAGAAGAAGGGACGAATGTGAAATCTTTCATAAAAATTAGGAGGTGATAAATAAAAAATGGAAATAGATAAAATAAGCATAGGACTAATTGCAGGGATTATAGTATGTGCAATGATGGCTTTTGCATTACCCGCGATACCCGTGATGGCGGATCACAATGCGACGCAGACTGCCACTATATCTAAGTCCTCAACATTTGAGTTCTATAATCAGACAGGCGACGGAGCCGACACAATCGTTAGCGCTTTGAGTATTGTAGGTACGGTGGGCGAGGAACTTATTGGCGAAGGTCTTTATAACGACATAGATGGTTCAGAAAATTACCAAAATATATCAGATCATACTAAACCAATAGCCCGTATCAAAAATACAGACACTGATACTGAACTCACCGCCTGGGTGATGGTTACTGCGGGCGGTAATTGGGATGCGCGTATATACACCGAACATTGCAAACTAACCCCTAGTGGGAGTACACCCAATGCTGCTGCTGATATAGACGTAGACTTGTCCACATGGAATACTGAATGTAATTCAGATCATTCAATAGTTGGCGAGGCCTATGCTAATCTGTGGATAAGAGTTGTACCAGAATCGTCAGGAACGGCGGGAGAATCAACATTTACGGTGCTTGGAGAAGGATAGTAAGTATCTGTTATGTGTTTGTATAGCAAGGGTAAAGTTAGCTATACAAATACATCTTTTTTTTCTTGAAATGGTGACAGAAGGGTATAGAACCAAACATCATGTAGATAGCGATGCTGTTGAGAAAGGGGGCAAACTTTATATACGGTGAAAGTCAACTGAATGAATAGGGCATGTAGAATAAGACAAATAGATGTGCCAAACGGGGGAGGTATGAGACCTAAGATGAATAAAGTAGTAATACTGGTCATATTTATCGCTTTTATCTGCGTTCCGTGCGCATCCGCAACATCCGTGGATGCGGACGTATTAGCAGACGAATTTGCAAAGCTGCAAAAAAAAGTTGGTATTAGCGTTATAGGTGTGGTAGTGCCGTCTGAAGAAGGTATTTGTTTTAAAACCGGGCAAGGGAAGGAGCAGATAAAAATAAAGGGGTATCAGCATTTTTAGTTATTGCAACTCCTTTTTGGGGTGTACGGAAAGCAAATACACGCTAAAAAATTGAAAAGCTTTTAAAGACCTGTGATAAAAAGGTAGTTTAAGTCATCGACGGTCGTGCTTAAGGGCAGGCCTTGTTTAAGTACAGGGTATGTGACTTAAGAGGGGAATCGATTGTTACAAAAATTAAGGTTGATGTGATTATGGAGATGGAACCTGAATACAAATTCGAGATTTCGATAGAAGGAAAACCTGTCGTTGGTTTTTCGATGGATGCGGGAAGAGCGGGAAATAATGTGAGAGTGGCTCAGAGGTACTTTCTCACCGATTATGATGGTGATCTATTCTTTACATGTCTCGATCAGATATCCCGCACCTACTTGAGAGATTGGATGTCGAAAGAGCGAAAGACGGAATCTACGATTAGTAATTGTTTGATTTTTATTCAGAAAAACAATGAAGTCGAGGTATTCATAAATACTCCTCCCGAAGTGCAAATCATCTCAAAGAGGTCAATTGAGAAGGGGGGCGAGATTTATAGAGAAGACATTGCGGATATTATACGAGTTATGTTTTCAGGAATACAAATGAAATCCGATTGTGCCGTCATTTACATCTTTTCAAATGGGTGGAGGAGGGGGTTATACTTTGATTTCTTACCTATTCAGCCCCAAAGTAACTACCGAACCAGTGACTTAGAGACGCTGTTTGCTTCATTTCACTCATATCTACTGTTCCCTGAAGTTCACAGACTTGAACCCAAAGTCAAGGGAAAAATGTTTGAGTGCGGATGGTTTCCATTCATCAGAATACTTGGACGGCATTTCGAAGAGATTTGTAATACCCTAAAGAACGATTTCCCACTTATTGAAGTTGAGATGAAAGTTGTTGATTCATTCGATGAAAAATCGATCAGAGACCTGAAAGATGCTTGGGTGACTAAAGACCTCTTTAAGAAACACAAAACCGTTATCGAAACAGCAATAGACAGATTCATCGAAAAAGATTATATTAGCGCAATCCATATTCTCTATCCGCGTATCGAAGGTCTCATGCGATACATATATCTTGGGGAGAAGGAGAAGCCAACCTCTACAAAGTTAGCGGATAAGCTTACCACCGTTGCTAAAGAAAAATCTGGTGGTCTTAGTTTATTCTTACCAGAAGACTTTAATGAATATCTTAAACAGTTTTACTTTGCCTCATTTGACCTCGAAAAAGATGAGATAGACCTTTCAAGGCACTCATTGGCTCATGGGGTTGCCAAAGAGGAAGACTTCTCTAAGATCCAAGCCTTTCAAGCAATCCTGATATTAGACCAGATATTCTACTACGTGTAACCATTTATCGGGCGGCAATGATCCCAACCCTTCCCCGAGCAAGGGGTGTGGGGTCGGCGGAAGAGTGGTAGGCACCAAGGATTCCCCGGAATTCATTCCGAGTATGACAAGGTTGTGGCTTTAATGATATGCGAAGTATTGTAGATATGCCTTTTTATCTAAAATTTGCTTTAATATAACATCACGAGGAGAAACTAAAATGTTTAAACTACCGGTTTTTAGATCAGGAGATGAGAACCTTTTTGAAGCCATACTTGAGCCAACGGCTCCGGTCATCGATAAATTGGTAAAAGATGTAGGTGAAGGAGAAATCACTACAGTTCTTGGCAAGAAGAATAAAGTTGCTGTTGGTGTGCCTTATTATGAGGATTTTATTTCAAGACTTGTTGAGGAAAAGGAAGAGATACCTCACGAAATTGAGAAGATGATCGATGATTATGATTTTCATTTTGTGTCTCTGAGTTGTTCTTTCTTGCCTGACAATAATTGTAGATTTGTTTGGGCGAGGTTTGGTATTGAGCTTAGTGCAAGATCAAAGTCAAGAAGGGCTCTTGTGGAGAAGCCCATTGCTTATCATATGTTTCCTGATGAGGTTTTGGGTGAGGTAAGGTATAAGAGGGTTGTGAATCTGGAATCAGGGTTAAAATTTAATTTTGATGTAGTAAACGCAGGCATAGAATTAGGATCTGGAGAAAGCAGTGATTTTGTTGTTTATGATCCACAGATATTTGCTTTTGGCATTCGCAGGTCAAATGTGGCATTGGACTTTAAAAGTACAAAAGAGAAGGGAATCTGGGGGAACAAAAGTGATCTGATTCAGGTAGTTCAGGCTCCAAAGAATAGCAAGGTGAAGGGCAGATTTTTGCTCGGTGCGGAAGTGGAAGTTGTCATAGGAAAAGAAAAAACAATACGAGTGCCACTTTCTAAAAGAAAAGATGATAAGATTGTTGATGCGCAGTACGATTTATCGGGGTGATGTGTTAAATGGACGAATCAGAACAAATAATCGTACAACTGGCTGAAACGTACAAAAAACCAGATGAATTTATCAATATAGTGGAAAAATTATTTGAAGTATCACCGAATGAAAAAGGCAATTTGTTTTTACAAGTTGGAAATGTACTGTACAAATTCTCTTACTTTTCTTTGGCTTTGAATTCATGGAGTCGTGCGTTGAGGTATTTCATTAAAAATAACGATAAGATTGGAGAATCAAGTTGCTATACAAATCTTGGTAATACTTATCTGAGTTTAGGGGATTATGGAAAGGCGATTGAATACCATGAGAAATCTCTGGAGATAGACAAGGATATAGGGGACAGGGCAGGAGAATCAAGTTGCTATGCAAATCTTGGTAATACTTATGGTAGTTTAGGAGATTATGGAAAGGCGATTGAATACCATGAGAAATCTCTGGAGATCTTTACGGATATAGGGGACAGGGCAGGAGAATCAAGTTGCTATACAACTCTTGGTAATGCTTATGCTAGTTTAGGGGATTATGGGAAGGCGATTGAATACCATGAGAAATCACTGGAGATCAAAAAGGATATTGGGGACATAGATTCTGAGAGGGTGGTTAGCTATAATCTTGGTCAAATTTACGATGAATCTGATAAGCCTGAACTTGCCTATGAGTACTATAACCACTCAATAGAGTTATCCGAAAGGATGGGTGGTAGGCTTGTTGAAGAAAAACATAAGATTGGATACTATGCTAGCGCATCTGAAGCATATCAAGGCATGATTCCTCTTTGTTTGAAATTAGACTCAAAGGAGGGTGAAGCATTTGAGTATACAGAAAGAAGTAAATCGAGAGCGTTTTTAGATTTAATTGCTAATACTGAGATTAAACCTTCAGTTGAGTTAACAAGTGAATTAAAGTCGTTACTTGATGATGAAGAGATGTATCTTTCCAAGTTGAGGGAAATTCAGATGCGTCATTTAAGTCAGACCAAAGTTTCTATGGAACTTGGTGAAGTGGAGGGAATTTTTAGGAAGTTGGATAAAATCTATGATGAAATAGAAGAACATGACCTCGAATATGTGTTTACTCGCAAGGGAAAACCTTTATACATGGACAAGGTCCAGAACTTGCTTTCTTCACAGAGAAAAGATGGAAATGCTGTTTTGATAGAATATTTCATAACAAGGGACAAGACGTTTATTTTTGTAGTTTCATCAAAAGATAAAGAGTTGCATGTAAAAACAGTTCCAATATCGTGGGAAAAACTTAACCGATACGTTGAAGTCTATTGGAGAGAAGTGGTAGATTATCATGAGTTTCAAGATATTGGTGATACCTGGCTTGGTTTGAGTGACTATCTTATTGAACCTATATCTGAATATTTGTGTGAAGGCGATTTAATCTACTTTGTTCCATATGGTCTGCTTCACTATCTTCCTATTCACGCTCTTGAATTGAATGGTGAGCCAGTGATAAAAAAGCATCCTGTTGCTTATTCTCCAAGTGCATCGCTACTGAAATTCTGTCAGAATAAAGGCAGTGGCAGATTGCAAAGTTGCGCCTCTTTTGGCGTGGTGTTTGAGGAAGAGGCAAAAGATGTGGCAGAACTTTTTAATACAAACCCTTATAACGGCTACTCGGCTACTAAAGATAAAGTGCTTGAAAATTGCACTGATAAAGATATTATCCATTTTTCATGTCATGGAGGCTTTGATGATAAAGATCCTCTATCTTCTGGAGTTGAGTTATATGAGGGTGTTCTTACAGCCAGAGAGATATTTGATATGAGATGGAATACAGAACTAGTGACATTAAGTGCCTGCCAGACAGGGCTTAATCAAAGAAGTCCTGGAGATGACTTGATTGGACTTACACGTGCTTTTATATACGCCGGCGCACCATCAGTTATAGTTAGCTTGTGGTCAGTTGACGCTCATTCTACGCAAGAATTAATGCACGAGTTCTACACACTTCTAAAGAATGGTACAGATAAAGCAACTGCATTACAAGAGGCACAGAAAAAAATAATGGAAAAAGAAGGCTATTCACATCCTTATTATTGGGCGCCGTTTGTATTGGTTGGAGATTGGGAATAAGTAATGGTTCTAGTTCGGCAAGGATCAGATGTTAAGATTTCCCGAGAATGTTACGCATAAACACTTAGAATAATAGACCCTATGATAAACAAACCATCCTGAGAGAAAGCTCATGCATGAAGCATGAAAAAACGTTATGCTCTGACATAACAATATAAGTTTATCCTAGGAAATACCCAATAAATGGCTAACGTGGATGCCCCCGAATTCAAT
>QENJ01000081.1 GCA_013374505.1 Candidatus Methanophagaceae archaeon | reverse complement strand
GCGATGGAGACATGCGTATTTGGGAAATGAGTTTTACAATGCTGAGATAAAAAACACACTTGATAAATTTAATTGTAGATATGACTACATAGAGGATATTGGCAGTTATGTAGGCGAAGAGCTTTTGCCAAGAGATCATATTATTGGATGGTTTCAAAATAGAATGGAATACGGACCAAGAGCGTTAGGAGCTAGAAGTGTGCTAATCGACCCAAGAAGTAGCGAATCTCCAAACAAAGTTAGATCCACGATCAAAAAAAGACCCGAATTTCAACCCTTCTGTCCAAGTATGTTAAAAGAATCAGAAGCCAAATACATACTGAATCCAAAAAATGTTGATAGTTCATTCATGATAATTGCATTCATGGCTAAGCAAAGAATGATAGATGAAGCACCATCGGTTGTTTTTATAGATTCGAGTACAAGAGTGCAAACTGTGGATAATAGACACAACAGACGATATTATGATGTCTTAAAAGCTTTTGACAAGAGGACTGGCGTTCCAATCATACTCAATACATCTTTCAATAGATCCGGTGAACCAATCGTATGCACTCCTGAACAAGCGATTCGTGACTTTAAAATTAGCAAGTTAGACTTCTTAGCGATTGGAGATTATTTAGTGAAACGTAAAAGATAACAAAGATAAATTTTCAAACAATTAAATGCATGCGGATTTCTTCTTTATTACGTACACTTTAGAAGGATTACCTATTGATGAAACCATGGAAAACAATGATAATTTGGCATCTTGAATGAGCTTTTTCATCTTAGATGTGTCCACAAAAAGCGTATTAACTCCAAGTATTATTATCGAATCTTTATGAGTGACGTTGCTTACTTCTTTTAGAAAATGTTTTATTGTATCACATCCATCCGACCCCCCGTTCCATACTAAGTCATAAATAGAATTGGTATATAATTCTCTATTATTCCTTAATATCCATCTCGTAGGAACATAAGGGGGGTTAAAGACCACAATATCGAATAAGCCATCCACATTAGAGAATAAATCACTTTGTATCAAATTAATGAAGACGCCGTTCTTTTCTGTATTTTTTATTGCATTCTCAATAAATTCTGGATTAATATCCACAGCAATGGTAGTAACATCTCTCTTTTTAGCAATATACGTGCTTAGTATAGCTAAATGTCCTGTTCCAACTTCAAGAATCTTTTGATTATTTTTAACAATTTTATTCAACGCTTTCTTTAGTAGGAGAGTTGTAAAATCCCAATTTTGGCAATTATGATATGTGTGTGGATAAACATCAACATTAAAGATAAGCTTGGTTAGTAGCTTAGAGAAAAACACCAATGAAATAAGTCTCTTGATACTTTTAATTATCCAAATAATCGAATTATTCCGATGCGATATACTAACCAAAAGTTCAACTCCTTTCATAGTTACTTGTATTCTAAATATTCCTTGATTGATATAAATTTAAAATCCCTTAATAATCGTCTAAATCTTTTCTCGGTTTTATCTAAATTATAATAGTGCCACCATTTGTAAGATTTGATTTTAGGCTGTTTAGGGTCTATTTCCCACGGATGAAGATAACAAATCGCTGGTTGTTTTTCTTTGTTGATCCTTTCGATACCGTATTTGATCCATCTATAAGGAAATAATCGCAGATAAAAACCCCCAGCAATAGGAATATTCTTTCTTAAAATTGGTATTCTGTATGTTGCTGGTGGGAATTCAAAAAAATCTCCTTCGCCATCCATTTTGGTATCCAGTGACAAAAGACGATAAGGAAATCGAGGACCATTTGGATTACTATATAGTGGTGTTTTAACTGGAAAAATGCTAGAATCGTATTTTACATGCTTTTTGAGTATATCTATAGCCCAAGAAGTCTCTTGCACAATTGAAAATATTGGGGCTCGGTAGCCAATAATTTTTTCCTTTGTTATTCTCTCCAGTATCTTAATCGATTTTGTTAATTCTTTTTCAAATTTTGTAGGGGTTTGTTTTAAAAGAGGTGTATGGTCATATCCATGTGTAGCTATTTCGTGGTTTTTATCGTTGATATTTTCAATTAATTCTGGAAAACGTTCTGCATTATAGCCCAATACAAAAAAAGTGGCATGAGCATTTGTTTCATCAAGTATGGTCAATAGTTTATTGGTATTTTGCACAATTCTATCTTCATAATGATGCCAGTATTTTAATTCAACATCTTGATACCAATCCTCTAAATCGATTGTCATAATATTTATCATGCTACTTCCTCTGCATACTTTTCCCTTCTGATTCTGACGTGTCGGCACGTTTTTTTGTTAAAATAGCATGTATATATCCTTTAGAGATTTCTATCTTCTCTCTCCAATATGTAATCGAGATTCTGGCACTGGCTTCTTGACCATACAAAGGGAAAAAATAACCCATGAGATAGGCATTGACAATAATTCCAGTTTTACAATGATGCTGAGTGCTAAAATCTAAGAGTTCATGAGGGAATTTAACATTTTTCTTGGGAGTAATCCCCATCTCAAACAATGTCCAATCGGTTCTAACTATGTTATATACCGGGTTTTTGTAGTCAATATGATATTCTTTAAAAAATTTTCTTGTCTCTTTTATGCCTTCTTCTGCCATGAAAACATATAAAAGCCTCTTTTCTCGTTTATAACCATCACAAGCAAAATGAATATTATTTTCAATATTGTAAAGGATAGTTTTTGTGTGCATCGCAATTTGACACGCATTACAAAAGCATGGAGTCATATAGCCCTTATATTTTTCAATATCCTTTAAATATGTCCCATAATATAATCTTTTGAAGAACTCTTCAAAATTAATAAGTTTATGTATGACCTTATCTTTCCCAAACCGATTTGCCAGATTCTTTGCATTAATTTTTGATTTTTCAGCAAGAGGCATTCCCGAATGAAAATACGTTAATAAATGCACTTTTTCAAATTGTTCACACATCATTGCAGCGACTAATGTCGAATCAGATCCTCCTGAGAAGAGGATGCTTACTTCGCCTTTTGTATTCATTTTGTTATTCCTCCTTTTCTTCTTTCTTTGATAGTAATTCTTTCTCAGATTCTTGTGCAAAAGCGTGTTCATTGACAAAACTCATAACGAAGGTGGATCGTAGTATGATTTTAGATGCAAACCCTAATATACGAAGATATATTATGCGCGCACGCCATGGAAGAAATATTACAGTTGTGCTAAGAACAAAACTAGCAATGAAGATAGATCCTATAAGGATTTTTTTAAATATCACAGCCATAGTTCATCCCCCTCACTATTTTTCCTCTTTTTGTAAATTCACGAAAAAAGTAAGGTATTTTATATATATATATATGGACAACTTACTCTTATGAATTCTTTATTGCAAATAGCTCCTACATTAGCCGAATATTTCAATGTCCGGCTGAGTTCGCCCGCCCACCCAGTCGAGCAAATACTTAAATTCGTTCGGGCACGCCATCCTATTCCTTCGGTAGTACTATTACTGGTGGTTGATAGCCTTGACACTCTGCTTTATTCCGACTTTGCAGATGATTTGCGGGGTGTACACGAGCTTGTCGAACAAGAAGGGCTTCTGCTTGAGTGTGAAACTGTAAGCAACCATACAACACCCGCAATCGGTTCTATCCTCACGGGCTTGGAACCCGAAGCTCACGGCATCTTTACAGATAACGACGTGGGCAAATCGAAGATAAAATCCATATTGGAGATACTCGAAGACGCGGGAATGAAGACTGCTATGGTAATCGAAACAGGCGGTGCAAAGCCACTTATTGATAGAATAAGCTATGTATTCGCAGTTGATGACCGTGAAGACATAATAGAATATGACGAGTTAATAAAGACACATACAATCGCGGTATTGCAGAAACGAGATGTAAGGCTGGTGTTCTCGCACATCCGTGCAATTGACAGGTTTGCACATAGAGGCCTGGATTTACGTGTTGCCACAAAAGTTACGGACGGTAATATCAAAGAACTAGCAACTGCAGTTCGTGAAAGGGACGGTTTGTTGCTTATCTGTGGCGACCACGAAGCGCATATTAAGACCGGTAAAAGAGCGGGAACGGTGCCATTGATTGTTTCCTGTCCATAAAGCAGGTGATGGTTATTTATAGCGGGATAGCTAAGGATAAACAAACACATGAACCTCATAGAATCCACCATTCTTGGCGTGCTCCAGGGGATCCTCGAATGGCTACCGGTTAGCAGTGAAGGGCAGACGATGCTTGTCATGCTGAATTTCATGCAGATAGACCCCGCGGAAGCCATAACCGTTGCTATATTCCTCCATATTGGCACAATGTTTGCAGTTCTTATCAAATTCCGACACGAGTTCGTAGCGATGCTGAACATTGACTCGAAACTATTGAAAGTTATCATTATCGCAACGCTATCAACCGCAATTACCGCAATTCCGCTTCTGATCTTCATCAAGGACTTGCTGGCAACCGGGGAAGTAGCCAATATTGTAATCGGCATCATGCTGATATTAACGGGAATCATGCTCGGCATACAAAAGCGCATGGGCAACAGCTACAGGACTCTCGATGAGATAACGACAAGGGACATGGTCTTTGCAGGGCTTGCACAGGGTTTCTCAATTATACCCGGAATCTCCAGATCGGGCACGACTATTACCGTTCTACTGATGTGCGGCATCAAACAAGAACTCGCATTGAAGCTTTCGTTTATCATGAGCGTGCCTGCTGTGCTCGGTGCTATCATACTGTTCGATGTCAGGAGCGTCACGAGTGTTTCAATTGGCGATGCCGTTATCATGATTCTGTCCGCACTTATACTCGGGTATTTGACGATGAGCATTCTCCTACGCTTCGCGAAACGGGTAAATTTCGCGTGCTTTTGTATTTCGCTTGGGGTACTCACGCTTTTAATGGTGTTATTACCTGTACTGTAACGAAAGAGACGCACCAAAAACAAATAACTATAAAAGAAACAATTATGTGAACAGGAACGATAATAGATATGCAGATACATGAAATTGGGTTAATTGCCGTCATGATATTAGTGTCCTTCTCGGCGGTTATGGTCCTGCTACCGTCAGTAATAAGGAGGTTAGTGCGGAAAGGCGTTGTAGCTGTTGACCGGTACAAGAAGGATTTACGGGAAATCCCTACACGAGGCGGCATTGTGATTATAGGCGCGGTCTTCTTAATCTTCGGCATCGTATCGCTGTTAGCGCATCTGCCGGGTCATATTTCAGTGCCTATTCATCTGACAGGAGCAGATTGGGCAATATTAATCGTGGCAGGACTATTTGCGGCTTTTGGGCTGGTAGATGATTTTTTAGATGTCGGCAGACTCGTGAAGATATTTATACTCTTCTTCTTCTCTTATCGGTTGATATTCGAGATAACATCCACGATGGTTCTGGTACCGTTCGTAGGGTACATTGACTTCGGCGTTCTTTATATATCCCTAATTATCCCGATATACGTGCTAGTGACTGCGAATCTTGCTAATATGCACTCGGGATTTAATGGGCTGGCATCTGGGCTATCAGCGATTATAATTGCATTCCTGCTGCTTAAAATGCTTTTAGAGGGGTGTTATGACTGTGTATTTATACTTAGTTGTCTGCTCGGCGCAATTTTTGGCTTCCTCTGGTATAACTTTTATCCCGCTAAAATATTGTGGGGTAACATAGGCGCGTTATCCATAGGTGCTGCTATCGGTGCTATAATCGTGGTATCCGGCTTTTTAGTTTCTGGATTCGTCATGTTAATACCGCACACGGTCAATTTCTTGATGTATGCTTACTGGAGATTGATGCACCGGCTTCACCCGCATGAGTGGCGCTGGCGGACAGTGAAATTTGGAGAAGTACTAGCAGATGGAACGTTAAAAGTCCCGAATCGTTTGACACTAAAATGGGTGCTGCCATACTATTACCAAATGACAGAGAAGCAAGCGGTGCTGGCGATGTATGCTTTGACTATACCGTTCTGCGTTGCCGCGTTGTTCATTCATGGATGAGTGCAGTTGTGCATGACCGTGGTTCTTTGTTTCTGTTCTTTGGTATGGGAATACAGTTTCATACACCTGGGTGTCCAACGGGATAATGAATGTTTCTTTTTATATAACTAAAATGAAAAGTATATTTGAGCTTTTTCGTAGATTGTAGATAATGGAGGGCAGATTATGAAGTACGTAAAATGGTTTGATGAAGTTGGAAAAGATGATGTAGCACTGGTTGGAGGCAAAAATGCTTCTCTTGGTGAGATGATAAAGAACCTGCAACCACAGGGAGTGGACGTTCCTTCCGGATTTGCCACCACAGCCGAAGCATATAAGTATCTGTTACAAGAAGCAGGCATAGGCGGAAAAATCAAAGAAACGCTGGCGGATTTGGATACACACGACATAGAGAACCTATTTAAACGAGGTAACAAAATAAGGCGGTTGATAAGAAATGCCTCGTGTCCACGTGATTTGGAGGACGAGATAAGATCCGCTTATAGAGAGATGGAGCAGAGATATGGCGAAAATGTGGACGTGGCGGTAAGAAGCAGTGCAACTGCGGAAGACCTACCGACCGCGAGTTTCGCAGGTCAACAAGAGACGTATTTAAACGTAAGAGGTGAGGATGAACTGATGGAGAAGGTGATGGAATGTTTTGCTTCTCTATTCACAAACAGAGCGATTTCCTACCGCGTGGACAAAGGGTTCGATCATCTCAGCGTATATCTTTCTGTTGGCGTGCAAAAGATGGTTCGTTCGGATTTAGCATCTTCCGGGGTCATATTTTCCATAGATACAGAATCCGGGTTCAAAGATGTTGTTTACATCACCGGTGCGTACGGTTTAGGCGAGAACGTTGTGCAAGGTATCGTAAATCCCGACCAGTTTTATGTCTTTAAGCCGACATTACGGGACGGTTTTAAGCCGCTCGTGGGTAAGAAAGTAGGCACAAAGCGGAAGAAAATGGTTTATAATGAAAAAGGTACGGGCACGAAACAAAGAAAAGTCAAGTCCGAAGAGCAGAAACAGTTCGTGCTGACGGATGAAGAAGTGCTTACACTCGCGAACTGGACGTGCATTATAGAAGAGCATTATGGTAGGCCAATGGACATCGAATGGGCAAAAGATGGTATGACCAATAAACTTTTCATAGTCCAGGCGAGGCCGGAAACGGTGCATTCGCAGAAGGACCTTGCCGTGCTCGAGACTTATGTGCTTGAGGAGGACCGGGATTCACTAAAAGAAGAAGGTTGGCTGTTAGTAGAAGGCGAGGCGGTGGGTACGAAAATCGGGTATGGAGAAGTAAATGTAATAGCAAACGCGAAGGAGATACATAAATTCAAGCCCGGGCAGGTTCTGGTTACTGAGATGACGGATCCTGATTGGGAACCGATAATGAAAATAGCGGCTGCGCTTGTTACTGACCGTGGGGGAAGAACCTGCCATGCTGCCATCATCTCTCGTGAACTGGGTATCCCCTGCGTAATTGGCACTGTAAAGGGAACGCGAGCGTTAAAGAATGCGAAAGGGGTCACAGTAGATTGTTCAGAGGGTATAGGGCGAGTATATGAGAGCAAATTGAAGTATCGGTTAGATAAAGTGGCATTGGACAAAGTGCCGAGACCTCGCACCCGGATAATGATGAATGCCGGAGTCCCGGAGAATGCCTTTTTCCAGGGGCAAATTCCGAATGATGGCGTGGGTTTAGCCCGGGAAGAATTTATAATCAATTCTTATATCGGCATCCACCCGCTGGCACTGATAGAATACGATAAGTTAAAGGAAAGAGCGGGGAATGACCGGAAGATAGCGAAGGTAATAAAAGAGATAGATGCAAGAAGTACCGCGTACACGGACAAAGTACAATTCTTTATTGACAATCTGGCAATGGGTATAGGGCGAATCGCCGCGGGATTTTATCCCAACGAAGTGATTGTGCGGTTGTCTGACTTCAAGACAAACGAGTATGCGAATTTAATAGGTGGGTATCTATACGAACCTGAAGAAAGTAACCCGATGATCGGTTGGAGGGGCGCATCACGATATTACGACGAGAAATTCAAGCCGGCATTTAGGTTAGAATGCAAGGCGATAAAGAAGGTTAGAGACGAGATGGGATTGACGAACCTGATAGTGATGGTCCCGTTTTGTAGAACGCCGGAAGAGGGAAAAAAGGTAATAGAAACAATGGAGGCGTTCGGATTGAAACAAGGCGAAAAGGGGCTGGAAGTGTACGTGATGTGCGAAATCCCATCAAATGTAATTCTGGCAGATGAGTTTGCGAAGGTGTTTGACGGGTTCAGCATAGGGTCGAATGATTTAACGCAACTAACACTGGGATTGGACCGTGATTCTGACCTGGTAGCACACATATTTGACGAAAGGAACGAGGCAGTGAAGAGGCTGGTGAAACATGTTATAGAGGTAGCGCATAAACATGAACCAAGGCGGAAGATAGGGATTTGTGGACAGGCACCGAGTGATTTCCCGGAATTCGCTGAGTTCCTGGTCGAATGCGGGATAGACTCGATTTCGTTGAACCCGGATGCTATACTATCCACGAGGTTACATGTAGCAGAGGTGGAAAAGCAAATAGATGTACGTAAAAATAAGAGCGATTGATGTAGTAAGGGTACCGCCAGAGAGATTGGGTGGCGATCAGCGGCTTGTCGTGAAGGAGATGTTACAGGATAAGCTGGAAGGGCGAATGGATAAAACGGTAGGGATGTTCCTTGCGATACTGGATGTTGTGAAGACCGAAGAAGGGCGGATAATGATCGGAGACGGTGGCGTTTATTACGAAACGACCTTTGATGTGCTCGTCTTTAGACCCATGATGCAGGAGATAGTGGAAGGGGAAGTGGCAGAAATAGTAGAATTTGGCGCTTTTGTTGAGATAGGGCCTTTAGATGGTTTATTACATATCAGTCAGATCACAGACGAATATATCTCGTATGACGAAAAAGGGGTAAAACTCAATACTAAGGAAACTAATAGAACGTTAGGAGAAGGAGACAAAGTGCGAGCGAGAATAGTTGCGATTTCGTTGAACGAGAAGGACCCGGGAGATAGTAAGATAGGTTTGACGATGCGGCAGCCAGGACTGGGGAAGATAGAATGGATAGAAGAAGAGCGAGAGAAAGAGCTGAAGGTGGCCGAGGGGAAGAAAGAGTGAGCATGCAGATATTAATCATGAAACATGCTCTTTGAAAGCATTATCAACAACCTTTATTTGGAATAGAAGGTTTGGCTAAAAGTACCGCTTTTTTGTAAAAAATAAAAAAGAGTCATGGATAGGGCATGTAGGGATTGTCATAGGATAATAGAAGAAGGAAAAACGGTCTGCAAATGCGGCTCTAATTCGATCAGTAGGGACTGGAACGGTTACGTTGTGATTGTAGATGCTGAAGGTTCAGAGATAGCGAAGAAGATGGAACTAAAAAACGAAGGGCGGTACGCATTAAAAGTGAGGTAAAGAAAGATGGAGATAGAAATTTCGGAGAAGAGGGATAACAAAATATTGAATAGGACGGAAGTGTTTTTCCTGTTAAAGTACAAAGGGGAAGGCAAAGAGACAGGTGCGTCACCAAGTAGGGAAGCAGCACGCAGTGTATTAATAAAAGAGCTTCGGTGCGGTTCCAACCTGCTCGTAATAGATTGGATGAAACAGGAATTTGGTAAAAGAGAAACGGTAGGCTATGCAAAGGTATATGAAACTGAAGATAGGTTAAAAGCGATAGAGCATGAACATATACTAGAGCGGAATTTTGGCGCCGCAGAGGGTGAAAAAGGAGAATAGAAGATATGGCAGCAATACATACGCTTTATGAAGTGGTAGAAGAAAAGGGTGCAGTGAAATTACGAAGGAAGCGGAAGGTGTGCCCCCGGTGCGGTGCTGGCGTGTTTTTAGGCGAGCATAAAGACCGGTATTCATGCGGTAAATGCAGTTACACCGAGTACAAGAAGAAATAGCGGGCGGTATAGACATGATCGTCCATCATATGTCTTATTTTGTCGTTATTGCCCTGTTAAAACCACAATAGGAAAACAAGGAAGTATAACATCTAACTAAAATTGGTTAATGACTCAGATCAACGCTGATTAACGCAGAAGAAGACAAATACGTGGGCATCTGCGTCTTGAATCAGTGGAAGTGTTTTTAAATTCCATCACTTAAAGGTGCCTATAAGAACTACCTTTGGTTCCCCTTTTCTT
>QENJ01000080.1 GCA_013374505.1 Candidatus Methanophagaceae archaeon | reverse complement strand
TCAACGATGTCGGAAACAGCTCTTGTCTGCTTTGTTGCTATCTTACTCATTCTTATCATTATATTTGCCTCTATTAAACATGGTCTTATTGCTTTACTAACGATTGTTTTTGGCGTTATATGGACATTTGGCACGCTCGTCCTGATGGGAATGAAGATAACACCACCTACATCTGCTGGGCTTGCGATGATAATGGGCATCGGGATAGATTTCGGCATTCAAGTAACGAAACGGTTTAGATACGAGTTGCAACAAACTTCAGGAAAGTTCAATCAAAAAACACCATACAGAAACCGCGAGGAAGCAATGGTAACTACGATTAACAACGTGTTCTATCCGATGACCATAACGACAATAGCGGCGGTGGTAGGCTTCAAATGTCTTGCACTTGGTAAATTGCCGCTGATGGTAGATATGGGTACAATGATGGCAACGGGAGTGGTGTTTTGTATGGTTGCTGCCTTAACTGTGGTGCCTGCGGTTTTGGTGCTGCTTACAAGGAAAGGAAAGATAAAAAAGAGGTGAGGAAGGATGGAACTAAATAGAAAAATCAGAAGACTGCTAAACGCTCAGCTTCGGGATATGACCGTAGAGGATATTATGGCACCCGAAGTCGTCACGATTAACGAAGATGCGAGTCTGGAACAGTTATATTCTTTGATTAGCGAATACCACCATGTGGGCTATCCTGTGGTTAATAAAGAGAATAAAGTAACGGGAGTTATTTCGTACAAAGATTTGTTTCGTGTAACAAGAGACGACTGGGATAATATCCCTGTTAAAGAACGGATGAGTACACGGTTAGTCTGCGTCAGGTCCTGGTGATGGTGTTATTGTAGCGGTGGAGAAGATGACAGAGGAGGGGATCGGTAGATTACTCGTGATGGAAGACGATACACTTGTAGGGGTTGTGTCACGCAGTTCTATTACTTTAGAGGGTGTAGGCGAAGGTGTAGGAACGTTTGAAGATGCCTATTGGTGATCTACTAAAAGAGCACTGCCTTTAGTTCCAGAACTCTGGTAATCTCATCTATTATTTGCTGTATTTTCCCTTTTACTTTATTCCATGCTTCCTGAATAGGAACCGCAGTATAAACGTATTTAAGCCTTTTACCTTCTTCTACCTTCTTAATTATAAATCAATCATGGTAAAAAGGAATTATATCGCAGATATAGAAAAGGCACTGAAAGAAGGAAAGGAACCAATAGAGTTACTGAACGTTATTTTAGGCTTTCTTAATTTTAAGCCAATAGAAATAAAAATTTATAATCTTTTACTGACCTCTTCGTTAACGATAAAACAAATTCAAAACTTGTTGAATATTTCAGAACGAACAATACGGAAATATATCCAGAGATTAGACCATGAAGGATTTATAATTAAGAAGGTAGAAGAAGGTAAAAGGCTTAAATACGTTTATACTGCGGTTCCTATTCAGGAAGCATGGAATAAAGTAAAAGGGAAAATACAGCAAATAATAGATGAGATTACCAGAGTTCTGGAACTAAAGGCAGTGCTCTTTTAGTAGATCACCAATAGGCATCTTCAAACGTTCCTACACCTTCGCCTACACCCTCTAAAGTAATCATTCTGCCTTCGGTTTTTAGATAAAACTCTTTAGGTGTAATAGCATATACAATATAAACTTGCGAACCACCACCACCACTCATATCATATTGTTTTGTTGCATAAGTTTCTAAGACGATTCTAAGGGTTTTGTCATTATCTTGTCCCGCAATGGCCCAATTATTTCCCCTTTTTGATATTTTCAGCTGTGGATTATCAAATCTGATAATTTTGTTATTTTCAACATCATGAAAAGTTACAGACTCACGAAAATACGTTTTTGAACTCTTCCCTGTTTTGAGACAGAAAAATGAAATTGAAGAACCATTTTGAAATATTATTCTCCCCCAGTGAAACGGCCCGAATATCGTTGCACCAACAACTTTTTGTAGATGTGCTGTCCCCTTGAACTTTTTTCCTAACACAAAGCCATCAACATCTGAAAAAACATCTACCCACCCCACACCGAATGGTGGTAAGAACACACCACACGCATTTTTGTCTTCCAAATAATTTCCTTTTGTTATTTCTAAATTAATCAAATCCCCGACACTCAATTCATAATTTGGAAAACTACCACTAAGTCTCATTTTTTGACCAGAAATCTCGGAAACAATCTTTTTTTCTTGGATTTCTACAATAGCGTTTGTATCTCCTAAATCACGAAGTTCTTCTCCATCATATACCCAACCAGCAGTAACAGCGTGGAATTTATTTTTTTCCAATTCTCTAAATACCATTTCTTTATTGTTAAACAACATCTTCTTCCCGTATTTTCTGAATATTAATAGCATAAATTGCACCGGATTTTCACCATCATGGCCAAAGAAAAGGAACCACCAATACTCTTTTCCTAAAGGAGGCAAAGTTTCGGCATTATACATTACGCGATCTAACAATGTTTTGCTCACATCTGAGCCATTTATAGAAGAAAGTTCTCGTATAAGCTTATAGTTTTCCCAAATTCCCGTAATTTTGTTGATATAAATCATTTTTAATCACCCTTTCTAAATATTTTTTCGGAAAACTCTTTCTTGTTCAGCATTTCAACTCTCTTTTTTCTAACACCCGAAACTATCAGCTTTTCACCACAATTAGGACAATTTCTATATCCTCTAAATAATCGCGCCACATCAAAATTTTCTTTACCGTTTGGACATTTCACTAAAACCATGATTAACACTTCGCTAAACTCCTTATTTTTCCTCTGCCTCTTTAGTGGAACCAGAGATGCAATATTGTGGTTGGCACTCAATTCCTATTTTCCTTTTTACGAATATCTCGTCCAATCCCGAAAATTTCATGATTACTTTGAAGATTTTTTTGCCATGTTTCCATCGGTAGTATGGATATGATAACAAACTGCCGGCCATGACAATTTTATTTATTTCCGGTTTCCATGTGTTTATATCATAGCGACCACATCTCGCAAAGATTTCCCAGTGTAATGTGTCGAGATTTTTAAGGTCTTTATGTTTTTGCCCTCTCAAAATGCACTCTTCCTCCGATGTGAAGAGAAGCGGAACATAAAAAATTTTAGCGTCCTTAAGTTTATCTAGAAGAGTGATAGTAGCGAGTATATCCTCTTTCTGTTCTCCTGGCAGACCTAAAATTAATGTCGCTAACGGATGGACATCATTATCATTTAGAACCCCAACCGATTGGACAACAATATCTTGCCATTGTTCAGGTTTATAAGGTAGCATTTTTCCCTTCATATATTTTCCCATTAATCGTGCACTACCCGTCTCTATTCCAACTTCGATAGAAGCACAACGTTTGTTGTTGCACCGCCATAAAGACTTCTCAACGAGTATCGGAGCTATTTCCTCTACAATTTTTCTATCGTAAACCACCGGAGCAAGAGAGGCATGGGCAATCTGTATGTAATCGACACCCTCGATCTTATCTATATCCTGAATGAGTTTTACAATCGCTTCCCTGTTTGGAATGAAATTTGGTTTTGATTTGTATAGAAACACGTCATCGGTCTGAAGAAGGATTGCTCGTGTTCCACTTTTTGCATTCAGCTCAACTTCTCGCAGAATGTGTTCTAAAGGGAAGGAATATCGCTGACGCTGTGTAGGCGAACAGAACGCGCATCCTCGACCACAACCACGTGTTATTTCAACTGTCCCATAGATAGAAGGTTTTTTTATGATGGGGATTTCTTTATCCACGGGTATTTGCATTGTGATTACCCTATCAAGTGTTTCACCATTCAGAGCTTTTCCGAAGATTTGTAAGAGCGAGTTCTCTGCCTGTCCAATTAAAATAGTATCTATGCCGAGCTTGTCTTGCATATTTGCGCTTGAAATTTGCCAAGCGCCTGAGCCACCGACAATAATTTTAGCCCGGTATTTCCTGAGTGCTGGATTGGAGAGCAAATCTTCGAATTCTACTAATGTTGCAGGTTTTCCATTTATGCCAAAAATACTTGTGTACGTTCTGCTTACGAAACCTATACCGAGGGGGTCCATTGTAGAAATACCAATAATTTTTGTTTTCGGTCCGATAAAACGGTGGAGGCTTGTGGGGCACACGGTAACTACATTGCCCTCGCCAAACTCTTCAATCAGCAATGATTCAACTTTTCTCAAGCCATAAGGTGCGAACTTCGCAGTGCCATCTGGGTTGGAGGGAACAGGCGGATAAAGCTTCTTTTGCACAAGGACTTTTGGAAACCCCCCGGAAAAAGCGATAAATGGGTTAAGATTAAAATCACTCATTTCAATCATTGATGCTGTCAGAACTATCGGCACACCACCATTTTCCGGTATTTTATTATCGAATTTCATGTGAACGAATTTATACACATATATGAATTGTTCGTAACATATATAAATAGTATAAAAAGTTACTATTACATCCTCGTATAACGAAAGGAGGTAAGAATCATGGAAGGAAAAGAGAGTGAGATAACAAAAGCTGTTAGAGACGCGGTGGTAAAAGCGGTTGAGAAAGGAGAAAACGTAAAAGAAAAGGTGGGCGAGATCACCAGAGGTGCCGTTAAGAAGGCATTGGAGGGGGCCGACGTTACACGTGAAAAAGTGGAATCTGTGGCTAAAGACGCAATGAAAGGTGTGATTGAAGGAGCACGGAAGGCAAAAGTGGATGCTGCAGAGATTGTCAAAGGGGCTGCGGAGGGCATAATTGAGGGTACAAAGCAGGCGGGTGCCAAATCGGCCGAGCTGACGGAACATGCCGCAGAAGCAGCTCTGGACGCCACGAAAGAAGCTGGTGATAAGGCGGTGGAAGTGGTGAAAGGTGTGGTGAAAGGGTTTCTTGAAGCTGCCAAAGAGGTTTTAGAGAAGAAAAAGAAATGATAGATTGGCAATTCGTAAAATCGGTGTGATAAGCAGCACGTATCGCCATATCAACCGCTATCGCGCGATTATCGCAATATTGGTGAAGTATGGTTTTGGTGAGGTATTAGCGAAGCTGGAGTTACAAAAACATCTCGAGTTCGGTAAGGGTAAAAGCTTCGTATTAGGTGAAACTGCTGCAGAAATAGCGGCTGTTTCGCACTGGGCTCGGGTGCGGATGGCGCTGGAGGAGCTTGGGCCAACTTTTGTCAAGTTTGGTCAGATGATGAGCACCAGATCTGACATGATCCCCCACGAACTTATCACCGAACTGGAGAAGCTTCAAGAGGAGGTCCCTCCGTTTTCCACGGAAGATGCGAAGCGAATTATTGCGGAGGAATTGAACAGTTCAGTGGATCGTATCTTCATGGATTTTTCGGGTTCATCTATTGCTGCCGCATCTATTGCACAGGTGCATAAAGCAGTGTTGCCCGGGGGTGAAGAAGTAGCAGTCAAGATTCAGCGTCCTGATATTGACAAAATTATCGAGGCAGACCTGGAGATAATGCTCCATCTCGCCACACTGGCGGAGAAATATCTTAAGGAGACTGAAGCTATAGACATTGTGAAATTAGTAGAGGAATTTGCACGTGTGATTCGGAAGGAACTGAACTTCAGAATCGAGGCGGCATATATTGAGCGTTTTGCTAACAATTTCCGGGATGACACGACAATTCACGTGCCTAAGGTCTATAATGGGTTTTCCTCAGGTAAAGTCTTGACGATGGAGTTTATCGGCGGGTACAAAGTTACGGATATTACAAAAACCGAGGTGCGTGAGCACGGAATTGACCCTAAAGTCGTGGCATCGCGGGGGTTGGACCTCATTCTTAAACAGATTTTTGAACACGGGTTCTTTCACGCAGACCCGCATCCGGGAAACATCAGAGTTCTGGATGGCAATGTCATCTGCTTCCTTGACTACGGCATGATGGGTAGGCTGTCTGCACGTCATCGCGAGGACTTAGCTGACATCTTCATTGGGATAATAAGCAGAGATGAACATAAAATTACGAAAACAATCTTAAAGTTAACCGGGCGCAGCCATGTCCGAGATGTCGAGGAGTTAGAATCGGACATTGCCGAACTTATCGAGGTTTATGCTTATGGTTCACTAAAAGAACTTGAGATAGGGGGTGTTATAACCCACATGGGGGATGTGATCATCGAACATCATCTGGAAGGACCTCGAGACTTCTACCTGCTCGCAAAAGCACTGGTGACCATTGAAGGTGTGGGTAGGGAACTGGACCCAGAGTTCAATGCCGCGAAACACGCTGAACCGTTCGCAAAGAAGTTGATCATGGATCGTATGAGTCCCCGGAGGTTAATCAAAGATTTTTATCACTCCGCCACTGAAGCAAGCGTGCTGGTGCGTGACTTTCCCGCAGAAGCGAGGGAGATACTAACACTGCTAAAACAAGGCGAAGCGAATATAAAATTTGAGCACAGAGGTCTTGACCCGATGCTAAAAACATTCGACCAGATTACCAATCGTATGGTGTTTGCAATTGTTCTGGCGTCGCTCGTGATCGGTTCAGCCCTTATTGTTCTTTCCGGTGTCCCGCCGAAATGGCACGAGATACCGGTTATTGGCATCGTTGGCTTTCTTGGAGCGGGAATAATGGGCTTTGGGCTGTTATTTTCGATTTTGCGGCACGGTAAGATGTAGAAACGCATATACTCTTTTTGGAACTGCGATAAAGGAAAGCCCCCACTCATTTCAATCATTAATTGTATATGTCAGAACTATCGGCATATTATCATTTGCAGGCATTTTATTCTCTAACCTTTATATGAATCTATTTATGCATATATATGAACCATTATGTAACGTGTATATCATGAGCTTGACGAGGGAGCGGAAAAGATGAAGATAAAAGAATACTTCAAGATGCTGCGGGTCAAAGAATGGATAAAGTTCTACACACTTATCCCACTTATAGGTGCAGTTTTAGCACATGCTACGCCCTCTATTTTTATTTTAGTATGCGTAATCTTCTTCTGCGTGATTGGCTATGGGTTCGTCATAAACAACTATTTCGACGTTGAAATAGACAAACGGCATACGAAAAAAGTCATGCAGGGTAAGAATCCGCTCTCGACTGGTAAAGTAACGAAAAAAGGAACCTTTATGCTCATGGGTGTGCTGCTCGCAATTCCAATCGCGCTTTCCTGTTTTTTAACTCCAAACGGTCTTTTATTCACGCTGTTGAGCATTGCTTTCCTCACGCTCTATTCAATAAAATACATAAGGCTCAAAGAACGGTTTATTGCAGATATAATAACTCATGGTATGATGTTTGGTTTATTTCCCTTTTTAGCGGGATTTACGCTCGCAGGAGGTGATTTAAATACGTTAACTCTATTACTCGCATCCCTGTTTATGATACTTGGTTGTGGGGCTTTACTCACGCATCAAATAAATGATTACGAGGAAGATTTGGGAATTTCGAGTACCACCGTTGTTAGAGTGGGCCTGAAGAGTGGTTGGACGCTGCTCCTCTCTTTTGTTCTCCTCGCCATTGCGAATTTAGAGCTGATTGCTCATTGTTCTGATATTGGAATGTTGTTTCACGGCGGTGCGTTTGCGTATTTAGTCGCATATCCACTTTATACATGCAGAGGTGAGGTCCAGGGTGTTATCAATAATTATTCCTGCGCTGAATGAGGAAGAAAGAATCGAAGAGTGCCTCAAATCCCTAGAAGAGCAGGATCTGGATCGGAGCGAGTATGAGATAATCGTGGTGGATGGAGAATCTACTGATAGGACAAGGGAGATAGCTCGCGTCTATGCGGATAAGGTTATTCCCCAGAGAAGTGAAGGAATTGGTGGTGCGAGAAGAGACGGTGCGGAAGCATCAAACGGCGAGATCCTGGTATTTACAGATGCGGATACGATTCACGAAAGGCACTGGCTGAGAGTAATCTCAGAGAATTTAAAGAGCTATGACGTAAGCACGGGGCCCATTCTATTTTATGATGGCAACTACAAATCAAACCTACTACGATTATGGCGGAAGATCTACGTCTTGTTCCACCTTTTCGATTTCTATTGGCTGATCGGGTCTAATATGGCGATTAAAATGGAGACATACCAGCGAATAGAAGGTCACCGGAATATCTCACTGCTGGAAGACTTTGATATATCGGTGAAGACGTTCAAAGAAGGGGACGTTCTCAGCACGTACGATAAGAATCAACGTGTGTATACCTCTGCGAGGCGGCTGGATAATCTACTCACCTATTTCCTAATCTACGCATACGGCCATTACAATTATCATCTGGCCAGGAATTTTGGCCGTCTGCTGGACTACCCCGCTTTCGATAGGATGGATTTAAAGACGATTCTAAATATCGCAGGTATCCAAAAGATAAACGATCTCTATATTAATTTACGTTCCGGTATTGGTAAGAAGGAGGGATAATGAATACAATTAACTATAACTTAGCGTGTCTTTAGGGTTTATTTTCTTCGCAGGGACGCCATAATGAAACGTTCTTTTGGGATTCCCCTAGGTAAACGTCGCCTAAAACGCCGATGATAATTCCACCTGCGAAATCAGATAATAAAAATAAAATATTTATGGTGCAAAAATAATTAATGAAGAGATGAGCGATACTGAAGCAGATAGAAACCTGATTGCATATTGTGGACTTTACTGCGGCGATTGTTTTGCCCACAAGGGAACGGTTGCGGATTTAGCAAGAGACCTCAGAAAAGAATTGCGACAGGCAAAGTTCGATAAGACCGCAGAATCTTTGTCTGACATTTCATTCTTCAAAGTATTTGAAAACTACGGACAGTGCTATGAGGTGTTGGGTGCACTGGTAAAATTCCGGTGCAATAATGTATGCAGGGATGGTGGTGGTCCGCCGTTCTGTAAGATACGAAAATGCAGCCAGAAGAAAGGCATTGAAGGTTGTTGGGAATGCGATGAATTTGAGATATGCGAAAAGCTGGACTTTTTGGAGCCCGGTCACGGGGATGCACATCTGAAGAACTTAAGGAAGATTAAGAAACAGGGGATTGAGAAATTCATTGAAGGGAAGCGGTATTGGTATAATAAGATTAAATGAAAAATAAAGCTAAGGCATATATCGTCGGCTGGAAAGACCGGCTGTCATTTCCTCCCCTGCTTAAGAGAAACTGGCAGATAGTAAAGGTCTGCCAAAAGTCGAAAAACTCACTGATAAAATGAGTGAGAGATGGGGGACAGGCACGGTTGTTATTCATGCGCCAAAAGAGGTAGACGAAATTATGAGTTTTATTTAATCAATCTTGCAAGTATACTGCGGAAGTTTCAAATGCCTCCTCGGGTGTACCATGAAAACTCCCATTGTCGAAAACGCAGGGCTCATACTTCTCGTGACTGTACGTGTAAAAAGCCATCGACCAGCGATCTTCATTTCCAAAGTAACGTAGGCGACATAAGTGAAAAGGGTTATTTCGTCGCCGCTCAATGTACTCCTCTCGAGATTCGCCAAGTACTGAGGGATTAAAATCAGGAGGGACATAGGGCTCGGTATACGCATCTATATAGCACAGTTGTCCTTGAAAACGAACGTCTATGC
The DNA here is from genome assembly GCA_013374505.1 of Candidatus Methanophagaceae archaeon. Lineage (GTDB taxonomy): Archaea > Halobacteriota > Syntropharchaeia > Alkanophagales > Methanospirareceae > QENJ01. The sequence continues at coordinate 807 of QENJ01000080.1, read as the reverse complement.
GAGTGTACTTCCCCGCGTAATACTTCTCGGCATACGCCAAAATGCGGCTCCGCGTTCGGTCTCTCACGGCTTGCGGTATCTTGACACCGCCGGAGTGGGGATCATAGACCCATACCTTCTTCATCGTATCCCTCCGCTTCTTAAAGGTCGCGCATTACTTATCATCTTGCTTCTATAAATTTAAAAACAGAATTTATTTTATTTTCAGGTCGTGTCCCCTTTTTGTCGACTTGCAAGAGAAGATGTAACAGATTATGCTACGCAAATTTTATAATGCCACTTGAACAATATAAAATGCACAGGTATGCTCGGGCAAACGGATTGAAAAATAAGAGAGCTTACGCTAAACAGACCTATCGCACCCCTGCATATTCCAGGTATTCACCTGCTACGGAGGTGGTTTAAACCTGAACAACTCTTCTAATGTCCAGACGTGGTCCGTGAGGTTAGCAGCCATTACAGGTGTTCTTTGTTTCCAACGCCGTCTACCATCCGCAATTTCGATTTTTAATGTATCGTGTGGTTTAACGAGGTTGAACCATGCAAAGAACAGGCACAAATGCATTATCAGCGGGTTTAAACATTTCGAGAAATCGATTGTCTTCCTGATCAGTCTACTCACGCCATTTCGGACGGTGAGATTGTTCCGCTCTATGTAAGACGTGTTAATGCTGTTTCCATCCAATTTGAGTGCGTTGAGCACTTCTTCCTCATCTCCAAATACAACTCTCTTCTTGACATCTGCAACTTCACCCCCCTCTCGGTACTTAACGACCTGCCCATATTTCAGGTCTGGCGGTGGCACTT
>QENJ01000079.1 GCA_013374505.1 Candidatus Methanophagaceae archaeon | reverse complement strand
GGCGCAATCGGCTTGCTTCTGATTGAAAAGATCCCCGCGAAGGTATTATCGTTCACGAATTTAGAAGGTAACCTAATCGGAGACGATTGTACGTTTAGTAGAGAAGTAGTTGGATACACTTTGGACGAGTTTGAAGACGGGCTATTTAATGTGTTCGGAGCCCGGATTAAAGACGCAAAGGTGTTAGTATCGTCTTCAAGTCTAAGCAACAGTGTATATTACCGATGGCTTGCTAAAAGTGACCCTTACGCATATTACAAAAGCTCGGAATCGCTAGTTGAATGGTCGGATAGCCGAAAGTTATTGCAATTGTTTACTGATCTTGCGATAAAGAAGCGGTATGTATTTGGAGCGGCAAATAAAACTGCGCCGGTACTAAAAATACTGGGGGACGTCCCGAAAATAAAGATTGCTCGTGCCGGGCACTTTATGATGATTGACAACCCGGAAGAGTTATATAAAAAACTTTTGAATCTCTTATCTTAGCAGACGAGCGGCAGGATTGAAACAAACGTAATCGAATAAGAGGTTGACATTCCAACTATTGTGGACTACTCTTGACTATATCGCTACCGTTTCCTCAAAGGGGACCTCAATTGAGAACAGTTTCAAATTGAGCGAAACTGATCCAACAACTTTGAGTTTCGGGCGTTCTTTACCGGATATACCCAGATATAAGGCAGAAATAATGCCGGTATTGCTGATTTCTGTGGGCATAGTTACCGTTGTCTGACCGTTGGCACGAATATGTATCTTTTCCACTTTTTCGCCATGACCGAGGAAAACCTGTTCGCCATTTACAAGGTAAACATCGTAAGTAATCTTATCCAGCGTTGCGCCAATAGGGTTTGTATTGTTTATTACTAATCCTACATCTACCGTTGTACCCGTTAAACTCACATCCCGGAGGGCGATACCACTAACTTCCACCGCTGGCTTTTTTATGCACCCTAAAGTCATAATGCTCAATATAAAGACTATAATAATAGATATACCTATCCACCAAATTCTATTCATGCTTTTTGCGCCTCCTGTTGTATGCCCTTTTTTTAGCTACCTCGCAGATTCGATACTTGGATTTATATATGTCTAAAGGACATATATAACTTAAAAACGTTTCTCAAGATTATAGCATTCAACAAAATCGTGAAGGTCTTCATATTACCATTCAATAGCCAATAATTTGCTTTATATTAAGCCCCCTGAAACCCTCCCACAATGGATTTTAGCACTAACACATTCGCTTCTTTTTGGATTCAACTCACTATTTGCCCTTAATATTCTTATGTTTTTGAATCATTGGACCGCCTCCTGTATCATACATATACAAATTCACTTATTCCGCCTTTTATTCTCTGCCCTGTAATCATCCAGAGTCCGCCTTTTCATAGTGCCATCCGGGAACACCGTTATCCAACCCGTATTCACCTCTATTTGTCTTTCTCGTACGCAACTCTTGCCTATCACCGCGTTTTTCATATGTTTCGTAACAATCGAATACGCACGCTCTATCTCTTCGGGATACGGATTCCGTGACATCTGCTCGGGACTCAACTCCGCTCGGAATCGGTTTATCCTGTAATCTATCTCACCATTTGTATCTATCTCAGCTAAAAACTGCGCTATCTGCTCTATTTCTGGGTTGTCCACAATCTCGGGTATATACACGGTATTCACCACGAGCTTTACCTTACCGTAAGCATTTCTTATATTCGCCAATATCCGTTTATTCGAGTAGCCGGTGTACCATTCATGCCGTTTCTCATCCCACGCCTTCAAGTCAAACACAACCTCAGCTAAACCCGCCGCTATTAGCTCATCCAAGTAAGTAGCGTCTAAAAAGTAGCCATTCGTGTCAAGCACAATCCACGCAACGAATTCCTTTAGATGCGATACCAAATCCACGAGGTAATGCCGGTTTAGCGTAGATTCGCCGCCTGTGATTACCGCTTCTTCCAGTTGTTTATCTCCATAATATTCATTTGCCGCAGTCTTCGCCAGCGTTAATAACTGCTCAACAGTCATCGGCTCGCCTACGGGCTCACGAGCAATGCTAAAACAGCCGCGACATTTGAAGTTGCAGTCCGAAAGCGTAATCCAGATACGCGGCTTTAGCTCAGAAAGCGTGATAAAAGGGACGTATCTGTATTCCTGTTCATGTTCCATCTCTGTCGTTAGCATTTATTTTCGTTATGCCCTACTTCCCCCCATATCCATTTATAATTAATTTACCGTTGAAGTTTGTATAATTGATTAAAAACTGCAAATTGTTTCTTTGGTAAAGCTTTCTTTTTTAAAGAACGGTTTTGCTATAATCGTCTCTGTTTCCATATCAGGATATACCCGAATCCATTTCTTTGCTTCTCTTTGTTCTGGAGAAATGAACTGCTGGACACAGGCTTTGCCGCCTGCAACTTTTATCAGATGTTTTGACGCGGAATCAACCGCAAGTTGTATCTCAGAATCACTCGGTCTTCTCGCAACCTTTTCCCGTGCTTCTCCGGGTGTGAACCTAACGACTTTATACCGAATTTCGGGGTCAATCTGAGCCAGAAAATACGCTATTCGCTCAATCTCGTCTGTATCCACCACTCCGGGCATCAAGACCGTTTCCACTCGGAAATCCAGTTTGCAGTCACAGAGAGTTCTTACAGCATTTAGCACCGGGCGATTTGAGAATCCTGTGTACCACTTATGGACTGAGTTGGTGTATGCTTTTATGTCCAGCTTAACCATGTCGAGACCCGCTGCTTTCAAGCCCTTTACATAACTACTATCCAGCAAATACCCATTCGTTGATAGCGAAATGTGTTTCAACCCCACACGCATTTTGAGTCCCCGCACGAGACCAAGCAAAAAGTCGCGGTCCTGAGTAGGTTCACCACCTGTTATTACTGCTGCTTCCAGTGGTGTATCGCGATTGTAAATCCGAGTTGATTGCTCTATGAAGTATAATAACCGTTCAACAGTCATCGGCTCACCTATTGGGTCGCGAGCGATGCTAAAACAGCCGCGACATTTGAAGTTGCAGCCCGAAAGTGTGAGCCAGATACAAGGTTCTGTTAGTGATAACGTGATGAAAGGGACATCCACAAAACCTTTTAGCGGTCTACACGTACTTTCGGCGCTACTGAGACGTTGGCGAACGAAGTGACCCGTAGGTACCGTGTTAGGTGAACTGTGAAACATATTTTCCGTTTCTTATACTCCTAATTGGATATGTATCTCTCATCTATTAAAATGATTTACGCATAACTGCGGTATATCCACAATGCGTATTATACCGGGAAGGTTCAATACATAGTTCACTCAAACATTACGTACATCCTGAAATAGTCCTACAAAATCGAAATATGCGTTTTTGTCGCACATTATTCTTTCGATTAAGTGATTCCGTTTCAAAACCAATCTCGTCAAATAAGCCAATACTTACGGATTTGTCCACTCGTTAGGCGTGTTCACATAGGTTATGTTAGTGCCTTCGGCTGTGTACTCAGGAATGCTCCACATACCAGTCTCGTCCTTACTAGCCGTGAAATTCATGTGCGCGCTCTTCGTCCACGTGATGTTTACACCTATTCTTGTATGGCATGCGATACATGCTTCGTTCGCACCTTCCATCAATGAGTCGTCCATCGCATTGAGCACGAACTGCTTGTGTGTTGCTTCAGTACCATTATCTGAATTGAAGGGGGTCAATCCAAACCCACCTGCGATGAAATCCGGCTTATAATCAGTACCAGGGACATAAGCACCAGTACCGCTCTTATGGCAGGTCTGGTAACACCACCCGACATATTCTCGGTCGGACGTGTGATCTCCGTCCTTACTTCCATGACAATCCATACACGCGATTGCAGATGCCGCATGGGCCTCTTGACCAGGTGTCGAGTCATAATTGGTAGATCCTATATTGTAGTGACCTCTTGCAGAGGTATAACCCGTAAACGACGCCCTGTGGCACATAGCACAGGTCAAATCGCGATGCACACCATTCTCGCCACTTTCCATTTCATCTCCTATATCTTGATGATACTTCTCGCACGGTATATTGTTCCTTCCAGATGCACCCTCAATTGATGCTTCGAGGTCATACCAGCTATGCTGCCCGGCGAACAGCGAATATGCCCATTGCGACTTACCGCAATCCCCATCAACATTATTTTACTCGTGTGCATTTCATCTACTTTTCTGCTCCCACAATCTCAATTCTTTCGCGCTTTTATATGTCTCCCTCCTCGGGCTCAATGTGTATTCGTTGCATGAGCATGAAGTCGCTGCCTACGCCCGCAGCGCTAAAACTAAGAAAAAAAATATCAGTAACTATTCGTCCAGTTGTTCTTGTAGGTTGAGAATGTCTCATTCTGACCGTGTGCAGTAAAGTCATCAATTAGCCAGGTGCCATCGTGGGTCTCATTTGCATTGAAGTGCAATGTGGTTGACTTTGTCCAGGTGATGTTTACTCCGATTCGCGTGTGGCATGCGATACAGGCTTCGTTCGCGTCTTCCATCAAAGGGTCATCAATCGAATCGTTCACGAAATCCAAGTGTGCTGCCCTTTCGCCGGTGTCTCCTACTCTGCCAGTCAGGCCGAACCCACCTGCCGCGATAAAACCATCCTGTCCCATTATTGAACCACTAATGTAACATCTAAAACACGTTTCATCATTAGGTTCGTAATTGTACTCTGAATACTTATTGTGTTCAAATACCCCTTGATCATCATTTGCAGCATGACAATCCATACACGCAACTGTGGCTGCAGCATGTGTTTCTTTCCCAGCGGTTGACCCGTTGCCCTTACCACTTGCGTATATATAACTGGGTGCATTTTCATAAAGGCCAGTACCAGAATTATATACAGTATTAAAGCAAGTTCTGTGACACAGAGCACAGGTCATATTCCGATGCACACCGTTACCGTCACTACCGCCATTTATCATCTCATCCGCTATATCCTGATGACACTTCTCGCATGGCACTTCGTTCTGGCCCCCTGAAAGGTCATACCAGCTATGCTGCCCGCTGAACAGAGATACCGTACCCGGCAGTGCGAATATACCAATCGCACATATCGCGACTGTAAGCAAAGCTATCCTTTTACTGTCCATACTTTTACCTGCTACAATACTCTATTAGAAAGTTGCTATATAAAAACCTTTCTGTTTTTCGCTAGAAACCACAAGATTCTGCATAACAACTCCTATTTTGTTTCGTTTTTCTGTGTCTGCATCCGAATGAGAATTCGTAAATTATAACAACTCATACAAGGTGTTTCTCCTTCTTGGCGTTCTTCCCGCATCCTTTATCAATCGCTCTAAGTCGTCGGGACTCATATATTCACCCACCGGAGAACCCGATAACCGCGAGATATTCTCCTCCATTAACGTACCGCCTAAGTCATTTGCACCGGAAAGTAACATCTTCTGCACATCCTTCAGACCCAATTTCACCCAGGATGCCTGTATATTACTGCAATACGGATGAAGAATGACCCTTGCGAGTGCATGCACGATTGCAGATTCCTGAGAAGAGACACTTCTGTCCACCATCTTCCCCAGTTCATTGTTCTTTCGCATGAATTTTAGCAGCACAAACTCCGTGAAGCCGCCCGTCTCCTTTTGTATATCCCGTATCTTGAATATATGGTTTATTCTATCCTCTAAGGATTCGATGTGCCCGTACAGGATTGTGGCTGTTGACGGTATACCCAGCCGATGTGCTGTCGTTATTACCTCCGTCCATTTTGCTGTATTCACCTTATTAGGGCATATTATCGCCCTTATAGAATCATCAAGTATCTCTGCCGCGGTCCCTGGGATAGAACCCAACCCAGCACTCTTCAATTCTTTCAGCACCTCCGCTTCTGTCATCCCGGATTTTATCGCAACGTAGTATATCTCCATCGGCGAGAAAGCGTGTATATGCACGTCATATTGCGACTTTATACCTTCAAGAATTCCGCAATAGTCTGATATTTCAAGGTCGGGATGCAGACCGCTTTGAATACATATCTCCGTTGCATCGTTAATCACCGCCTCTTCTACCTTCTCTAAGATCGCATCCATGCTCAGCATATAGCCCTGTTCCTTCTCTGCCCGGAATGCACAGAACTTGCAGTCGCCTACACAAACATTCGTAAAATTTATGTTCCTGTTCACCACGTAAGTGACAATATCGCCGTTCTCCTTCGCTCGTAGCTCATCCGCAATACACCACAAATAGAGCGGATTACTCGCTAAAAATAGTGCATCTTCACGCTCTATCGCGCCATGCCGTATCCGCTCGTATAACTCCTCAAAATCCGCGTTCATCTCTTAAACTTGTATATTCTTAGCACTTATATGCTCGCCCTCACTTATATTCCCGTTATTATATCCTTGTTAAGGTCAAACACCGTTGCGGTCTCTGTTCCGTCTGTTATACTCAACTTTTTACTTGCATTTACCTCGCCTATGATAGCTGCCGTTATACCGGCTGATTCAAATATTTGTATGCACTCCGCACCCGCTTCCTCTGTCTTCACTGTGAGCACAAATCCAGTACCCGGATACGTCTTTAGCCAATGTGCAAGCGAAATAGGCACTTCATCCACATCAGGTCGCGGTATCTTATTCACCTCTACTGTCGCACCGACACCAGAAGACTCGAGTAACATGCCCAATGTGCCTAAGGCACCGGGATTGCTTATGTCTTTACCGGCTGTTGCCAGCTTCTTCTCCCCTATCTGCACCATTGTATCCAACTGCTTTTTTATCTCTGCTGTCGACCTTTTTGTCGTATTGTCCCACGCTAAATTGTAACTTGGATATATCCGCCCGTCAAGGTCTATCGCAGCCAATACCTTGTCACCGGGTTTCGCACCGCTTGAATATATCACAGCATCCCGCTTTACCGTCCCCATTATGCCAACATCAAGCGCGTCATAAGAAGTGTCCGGATGTAGATGCCCACCAACCATTGGCACTCCAAACTTATTCACTCCGTCCACCATACCCCTGCCCAGTTCTGCGCATATACTCTTATCCTTCGTTGACGTCAGATTCACCATTGCCACGGGTGTACCTCCCATCGCCGCTATGTCCGCCACGTTCACGAGAACCGCACAATAACCTGCCCACCAGGGATCGGCATTCAGCAATTTACCCCAGATTCCATCCACGGCGAGTAAAATTAACTTGTCATCGTCCACGTTGAGTACTGCTGCGTCCTCACCAAATCCCGCTATCGTTTGATTTCCTACTAAATCCGATTTGCCAAGCCACCCTACGAGGTCACATATAGCCCCCTTACGCTTCACACCCTCGAAGTTCCTCAGCTCATTAGCCAGCGATTCCAGATCTGTTCCCTCTTCTGGTTTCAGGTTTTGCATACTTTTCCCTCCAATTCTTCTAATATTCCTCTTATCTCACCTATCTCTTTTATCCGAAAGTCCACAATCTCAAATATCTTACCTGGCCTATCTGCCTCTTCCTGTAACGATAATACCGCTATATCTGCTTCACAAAGCGCAAGATAATCGTTCCTATCGTCACCCACCATCATCACCTTGTGATTCCGCTTCAACTTCATAACCAAATTGCACTTATCCCCTGGCTTCAACATACCAAAGATATTCTCCGGCGGCACCTCAGGTAAATAGATCGTCATCTCTTCTGCCTCTATCCGATCTCCCGATGCTATATATATCGCGATGCCCATCTGACTCAACGTTCTAAGGAGTTCGCGGGTTCCCGAGAAGAATTTTATGCCGCCTGCGATGACATATCTTATCGCACCAGCAGTCATATCGACAATCAACCCTACCCCTATTACAGGAAGAATATCGCATCGCCTCAAAAAGGACATCGTTTCGTGTATATCCCCCAATTTAACTCTTTCATCCCCTAAAATGGTTTCTACCACTTCACTGTCACTAATCCCTTTTGTTTTATATACCACCTTACTTTCTATTTTCTTCTCCCTCATCAAGTCGGATAACAATTTTGAGGCTGCTTCTTTTTCCATCGTCTCTACGTATTGCGTCTTCAAAATCACTAACGCGCCCCTTTCAAACCGGTCAGTGATTGTTAAACCCGAGATCCTACTGCGCTTCGCGATTCCTCTATCCATATCCTTTATAATCCTGGAAGGTGCATATAAGACTCCGGCACCGTCAAAAACAACCGCTACGTCAGACATATACACCGCCCCTCATGCCTTTTTTCATACCCATAATATTGCCCCTGATAGACTATTATTATATGCTACGGTAACACGTTATCAAAGATATTGATTGCAATTGAAATAGGTTATAGTAAGAGTAAAAATTAGATACCAATATGTTAATGAATATTGTATCATATCACCCGGCAGAATAAAAGAAAGGCAAAGTCAAAATGATGCAAGATCTGGTAACAGAAAGGTGGGAGGATTTTCTGAAGAGATATTGCTGGAACGACCTTATAGAGCTTTCTAATTCATACCCTGAACACCGTAGTTTGTTTGTCAAATTCACTGATATGGACCTATACGATCCGACTCTTGCCGATATGATCCTGGAAACACCAGATGTCGCGATAGCTTCGGCAACTGATGCTTTAAGAGAAATGGACATGCCTACCGGCGTTACGCTTGACGAAGCAAACCTCAGAATAATAAATCTACTGAGAAAGGTAAAGATACGAGAAATCCGGAGCGGGGACATAGGCAAGCTGGTGGCAATAGAGGGGATGGTGACAAAGGCGACAGAGGTGAGACCGCGGGTGGTAGAAGCGGTATTTGAATGCCCTTTTTGCCACCATATCTTCTCGATATTGCAAAGTGGAAGGCAATTCAAAGAGCCGATAGAGTGTGACCAGGAGAGCGGGGGGTGCGGTAGGAAAGTACAGCGGTTCAAACTATTGGTGGAAAAGTCGAAATTCGCAAATGCGCAGAAGATAAGGTTACAAGAGTCACCCGAGGAACTAAAAGGAGGCGAATTACCGCAAGCGGTAGACGCTTACCTCGAAGACGACATTTCGGGCGAGGTCACACCCGGAAACCGTGTTATTGTTACGGGTATTCTCAGGTCATATCAGCGTATGACACAATTCGGTAAGACAACACCGTTCTTTGATATATACCTAGATGGTAATTCGTTGGAGCTGAAGGAGGAAGAGTTTGAAGAGATTCTGATAACCGATGAAGATGAGCGTAAAATACAGGAGTTAGCGAGTCAGTCGGATGTGTATGAGAAGCTCATAAGAAGCATTGCACCGTCCATATATGGTCACGCCGAGATAAAAGAGGCAATGGTGCTGCAATTGTTCTCTGGTGTCCCAAAGGAGTTACCAGACGAGACGAGAATACGTGGAGACATACACATACTCTTGGTTGGTGATCCGGGGGTTGCTAAGAGTCAACTGCTCACTTACTTAATACGGTTAGCCCCTCGCGGCTTATACACTGGTGGTAAGAGCACTTCGGCCGCAGGACTGACGGCAGCAGCGGTTCGCGACGAATTTGGCGAAGGCAGATGGACTTTAGAAGCGGGTGCGTTGGTTCTTGCGGACAAAGGAATAGCAGCGGTAGATGAGATAGACAAGATGGAGAAGAAGGATCGCGATGCACTGCATGAGGCAATGGAGCAGCAAACGGTAAGTATAGCAAAAGCCGGTATAATGGCAAGGTTGAACTCCAGATGCGGTCTGTTAGCAGCGGCGAATCCTAAATTCGGACGGTTCGATAAGTACACGCCGATTGCAGAGCAGATAAACATGCCACCCACGCTATTGTCCAGGTTCGACCTGATTTTTACTATGATGGACAGACCGAACGAAGAGCAGGACATGAAGACCGCGGAGCATATAATAGAGACGCATTACGCAGGCGAACTGATTGCGCGATTAAAAAGCACAGGAAAAGTGGCAGCGGCGGATAAAGAACGGTTCGGGCAGGTAAATCGAATAATGGAGCCTGCAGTAGCGGCGGATTTGCTAAGAAAATACGTGGCATGGAGCAAAAGGAACATGTTCCCGGTAATGACAGAAGATGCGAAGAACAAGTTCTTAGAGTTTTATATTGGACTTCGCGGGCAGGGCTATGAGGATGAGGAAGCGCCCGTTCCTGTGACGGCACGGCAGTTAGAGGCTTTGATTCGGCTGGGCGAGGCGAGAGCGAGAGCAGAGTTACGTGATACAGTAACGGCTGAGGATGCCGAACGTGTGATTGGTGTGGTTACTTATTGCTTGAAGCAAGTTTCTACCGATCCCGAGACCGGTAAGCTGGATACTGATTGGGTGGCTGTGGGCACGACCAAGACAAAAAGGGACCGGGCAAGGTCTATAAGAGAGATAATAAAGGAGTTAGAGAAGGATTACGGTGATGAAGTGC
>QENJ01000078.1 GCA_013374505.1 Candidatus Methanophagaceae archaeon | reverse complement strand
AAAAGCGTCTAAGCAGCGAAGGCATGTGATGCTGATAGGTGCGCCCGGTACCGGTAAATCAATGCTCGCGAGTAGCATGGCTGAGCTTCTGCCTAAGGAAGAGTTACAAGACATCCTTGTGTATCCAAATGCTGATGATAAGAACACACCAAAGGTAAGAGTAGTGCCCCGAGGTAAAGGTAAAGAGATAGTAGATGCACAGAAACAGGAAGTGCGAAAGCGTATTCAGATGCGAAACACATTTATTATGTTCGCTTTCTTCCTTATTGCGGGTATGGGTATGATTTACGCCTACCAAACCGGTAAAATCGAGGTACTCTTCTATTCAATAATCGCCGCCGCTGTGGTGCTTATTGCGTTCCGGTGGATGATGCCGAAGGAAGAAGCGATGATCCCGAAGTTGCTCGTTTCCAATCAAGGACGTGAGACCGCGTCATTCATAGATGCGACGGGTGCACATTCCGGTGCTCTGCTCGGCGATGTTCGACATGACCCCTACCAGTCGGGTGGGTTGGAGACGCCAGCACATGACAGAGTGGAAGCGGGCGCTATACACAAAGCGCATAAAGGCGTTCTCTTTATTGACGAGATAAACACGCTGCGGATAGAAGCGCAGCAGAACTTGCTTACTGCGATGCAGGAGAGGGAATATTCAATAACCGGGCAATCCGAGCGAAGCTCTGGTGCTATGGTGAAGACCGATCCTGTTCCCTGTGATTTCGTCATGGTGGCTGCGGGTAATCTGGATGCGATGGGTGGCATGCACCCCGCACTACGCTCGAGAATAAAGGGCAATGGCTACGAGATATACATGAAAGATACGATGGACGACACCGTAGAGAACCGGCGAAAGCTTGTCAGGTTTATCGCTCAGGAGGTAACGAAAGACAAAAAGATACCTCATTTTGACAGTAGCGGTATATGCGAGATTTTACGGGAAGCGAGGAGGCGAGCAGGAAGGAAAGGGCATCTCACTCTGATATTAAGGGACTTAGGTGGGCTGGTTCGTGTTGCGGGTGACATAGCCCATGCGGAAAACGCGAAATACGTGACTGCCGAACATGTACTGAATGCAAAGACAATGGCAAGATCGGTGGAGCAGCAACTTGCGGATGAGTATCTAGCGAAGAAAAAGGATTATAAATTGTTCAAGATCGAAGGATATGAAGTGGGTAGAGTAAATGGTCTCGCAGTAGTGGGTGATAGCGGTGTGATGCTCCCTATAATCGCGGAAGTCACCCCGGCGCAATCGAGAGAGGAAGGGAAAGTAATTGCAACCGGTAGATTACAGGAAATAGCACAGGAGGCAGTACAAAACGTCTCGGCGGTATTCAAGAAATTCACGGGGAAGGACATTTCCAAGAAAGATATTCATATTCAATTCGTGGGTACGCACGAAGGCGTGGAGGGCGATTCAGCCAGCATTTCTGTGGCTACCGCTGTCATATCCTCACTGGAGAACATACCTGTGAACCAGAGTGTGGCGATGACGGGTTCTTTGTCCGTGCGAGGAGATGTGCTACCGGTTGGCGGGATAACACAAAAAATAGAAGCGGCAGCGCAAGCGGGCGTTAAAGAGGTATTAATTCCTCAGGCAAACCTTAATGACGTACTCATTGAAGAACGGTATCAGGATAAGATAAAAATAATACCTGTCGTGATGATAGAAGACGTGCTTGAGCATGTTTTAGTGGGTAAACTGAAGAAGAAGTTCATAGAGAAGATAAAGAGTTTTGCAACTGGTGTAGAGCTGTTTATCCCCGAGGGTGTTGTGGATAAGCAGATATTACCGTAATGAACGCGAGTTGGCAATCGACAAACTTATCCCCCCTTATCTCAAAATCGCTTTTTCCGTATTCTCCTCTTCTATGTGTCGCATATCCACCGCTGGGAAATCGATAAAAAAAGCTATTAAAAACCGAAAATCATTTTATTAATATTAATAATATAACCTTTATTGTCTCACAAAGAAGCGATGGTGCGGGCGCCGGAGGCGAGGGAAAAGCGATGAGGATAGAAGAAATGTGCTCATGTGTGGCGCGGAGCCATGAAGGCACGATGGAAAATAAAAGAGTAGGTGTTTAGTCATGGAAAGGATATTAATATTAGAGGATGGGGCGAGATGGATAGATGAGCTGGACGATCTGGACTGCTCAGAGTTGGAGGATTCCAACTTCCTTGTGAATGGACTGGAAGACCCCGTAGCTCTCAGTGTGTTTCTGTTCACAGCAGAATTCCGGGAGAACGGGTATTCTTACGAGGAACTAATTAAATCTGTTTGCGACGAAGAATTTGTTGGGGGGAAAGATGTAGAAAGAGCGCTTGATAAACTTCTTGACTGTGGATTACTGACTGCAAAATGGATAAAAGGAAATAATAAATGGGACAGAAGATTTTATAATAGGGGCGAAGTTGCTAAGTATTTCAGAGAATTCTCAAATGCTGCTACGGAAAGGCAACTCAAACAGATGGGCGGGAAAGAAATCGTTGAGCATTGGCTAAAACTCACTAAACGTTTGTTCTTACAGAACATAGAATAGATAGCCGCTCTTTTACAAGTTGGGGTATATCTGTTCTTTTATATTTTTTTTCTAAATACTTCCAACTATAATTTAACTTCATCAATTCGCTTTTAAAGACTTCAGAGAAATATTCATCAATAAATTTGGATAAGATTCTTATCGTTACTTCGGATAGTACACAGTCTAAACATATATTCGCATATATATCTTCAATATTTACATTATTATTTTTTATGTTTTTCCTGCAAATTTCACAAAATCTTATTCCTAAACCCGCATGATTGCAGTCCCCTATTGTTCCTTCTACGATTTTTGGATTGACTATTGGAATAATCTGAAATTTTTCTGTCGTAGCATCCTCATTTAAAAAGAAAATGAAACGAATTTTACACTGAAATATCGATTTATCTACGCCAATTTTCTCTGCATCTTCACCTATCCATTCCTGGCAGGGTAAACCATAGATGCCCATTTTCTTTCTTGATGGATGATAATATCTAATATCCGCTTCATAAACCTCTGATCCTGGTATCCTATTGCAGATATCTTCCAACGCTTCCCGTATAGTTTCATAAGAAAGAGGATCTTTTAAATCCCCGGTTATGATCAAGTGATCTGGATCTATGATCTCGCCTATATGAGCAAGATAGTCCATTATATTTAAAACTTCCTCTAAAAACTCTTTCTTTGGTTTTTCGTAGCCTATAATCTCATTACATATAATTCCTTTTCCCCACTCTTCTTCAATTTTCTTTCTCTCTTCTATGTTACTTTCGTTTATTACGTAAGCACCGATTTTTATATTTCCCCTTTTAATTGAGTCCTTTACAAAATCTTTTGAAATAATATTTGATACATCCTCGAGCAATTTCACTATATTTTCTCCATCGTCAATTGCATCATCAAATAGTATTATCCTCCAATCTTTCAATTCTGGTTTTGTCTTATCTGTTTTTACTTTTATCCGTATTTCGTTCTTAAACTCATCATCCGAGCATATTTTTAGTCCATATTCCTTTAGTCTTTTATAAATCTCTTCATGGTTCACAAAAGCATAGCCCTTCCTGAGTAATAATACCAATATTTGGTACTCGTGCTCTTTGGCATAATCCCGCAAATTTATCATAACCCTTTCTAAATTCTTTTCGAATTCTAAGATCTTCCTTTGAAGTACTTCTGGCCTTCCTAGTTGTTGTTCCATTAATATTACCTCTTTAATATGATATCGCCTATATTAATTTCTTTATAGGTAACCGACCCATTATTTCCATTTATGTTTATTATAAAGTGGTTACCAAAACTCTCTGAATTAGTGATTACATGAACCTCTAATCCCATTCCTTTTCTAAAATTTCTTTGAAAAATCTTCATTTTAGTAGCCTCTTCAAATCTTTTTTTTGTTTTGTCCCCATATCGCCATTGGTTTAAACCTACTAAATATCTCTTGACTGATCATCTCAGTTGGTCTTTCATAAGGAATAACTGCACAAATAGCCCTTTCATTCCCTTTCATTCCCATTTTTATATAAATTTTCCTACAAGGAAATATCATTATTTTCTGGTCACTTATCTTCGTTACACGATTCCATTCTTGTAATCCATCACAGAATATCAAGAGTTGCGTTAATGCCGAGCAAAAAAAGAATTTACAGTTATCGTGAAGTGCAATTGCCACAAGACTTTCCAACACCAGGGGGAACAATCTGCGGTGGCGGTAAGATGGGGGCATTTTAGCTCCAATATACCTATTAAAGCATAATATAGCACCTACCGAACCATGATCCAAATTGCCCACTCTCTTTTCTATAGAACTGGATGTATGACCATCTTTTGCTTGTCGGATGAAATTAACAAATTGATTAACAACTGATTTGTCAAGATTTATCAAAATTGGTATCTCGTTAACTTGGTGTGTTTCATCATTAACATTAACTGTAAAAAATACTTCTCTAAAGTCTTCTTTAAAGTTATAAATCTTTTTATAAGTTTCAAGTGCTTCTTTTGCGTCTTCAATAGGTCGTCCAATGTCATGAAATAAAGATGCGATAGTCCACGCACTTAATACATCATTAAAAGTATAACTTATATTTTCGAACTTTATAAGATGAAGGATTTTGTTAAAATCTTCTTGAATTTGTTTTATCCAAAATTCCTTGTCCTCATATAATACATAACAACCTAAAAGGAACACCCTGATTTGATGAATTATGTTATCTCTCTTAAATTCTTTTGTTATGAACACATGATCTTGAGTTTTTTTTAAGACATTTAAGATTTGCCTGTAATTATTATATTGGTTAGTACCTCTCAGCATTCTTTTAGCGATTACTTCAATTAGGGGTTCATATATTTTTTCTGCTATTTCCATTTGCCTGTCAAATTCTTTCTCATTATCACTAACTTTTCTAAAATCCTCCAAGAGTCCTATCAGTTTGATTTTTTCATTTTGCTTTTCGTCTTGTTTAGCAATCCATTCCTGAATTCTCTTAACTTGTTCATCTCCTATGTCTCGCCTCTCTATATCCGATGAAATGCCTATTTCTTCAAAAATATCCTTAAATCCACTCTCACCATACTCATTGTAGAGTATCTTATACAAATTATTTATCAAAAACCCGTCTGAGATTTCAACACTTTCTGCCATGCTTCCCGAAATACTCCTCGAAATCTTTATTCACCTTTTCATCCACATAAACCCCGCCCTCTATTTCCTTATTCAAAAGGAAATCGAATATCTCGGTTATCTTAAGTATTGAATACATTCTTAAGTTTGTCGCTTCAAGCAATTCTTTATCATCATCGCTCAATTCTTCTCTATCAACCGCCACGAGGATACCTTTCGGCCTCACTTTCCGCACAACTGTCAATTTCGACCATGCCTCCGCTTTCGTAGCGCCAGTTGTGATGACGTCATCTACAATTAATACAGTGTCTCCGTCTCTCAAATCGCCGATAATGAGTTCCTCTGCAGGAACTCCGTGTGCCTTCTTCTCCTTCCTGTCGTAACCCCACCTTTTATCTATTTGATGCACTTCGCTCAGTCTTACTGCCACGAGAGCTGATAGCGGGATGCCCTTATACGCAGCGCCATGGATATAATCAAAATCTGTGCCAAGTTCTACGATTTTTGCAACATAAGCATCCGCTATTTTCAGTGCATCTACACCCGTATTCATTGCAGCCGCTATGTTTATGAAATAGGGCGAGATGCGTCCGCTCTTAAGCTTGAACGTCCCAAACTTTATCGCACCCGTCTTTACCAGATGTATAAGGAAATCTTTTTCATATCCCTTCAACGGCATCTTTCCATTACCTCTTTGTACATTTCCTCCGCCGCACTCTTCGGATTCTCCGTTTCATAAATCGCCCTTCCAACAACCTCATAATCTGCTCCGTTAATAATTGCGTCACCGGGACTTGCTCCTTGTGCTTTTATTCCCGGTGAGATTACGTATGCGCTTTTCACTATTTTCACAAGGTTCTTCACTCTATCTGGCTTAGTTGCGGGTAAAACCACTCCATCTACTCCTATGTCCACCACCATATCCGCTATTTTCTCCGCGACTGGCTGAATGAACTCATCACTCCCCTTATGTGTCATCTCAACCACGGCAATCACATCCCCTTTGCCCAGCCCCTTTATCTCTTCCAGCACATCAGAACCGAGTACCCCTTGTACTATAACGGCATCAGCGCCCGCGTCATAAGCGTTTTCTGCAATTTTTCGGCTTATGTAGGGAATATCAGCAATTTTACCGTCATATATCACCGGCAAGTCTGAAGATTCTTTTATCTTTGCGATTATCCCTTTGCCCACTTGCATCTCTAGCGGCCTCCCAATCTTAATGGCGAAATTGCCTTTCGCACCTCTTAAATCCTGAGCCAAATTCACCGCAAATTCAACATCTTCCATGTCAAATGCAACAATTAACCCTTTTTCCTTTCTCAATCGCATATATACCTACCACTTCCAACATTGATTTTGTTCTTTTCTTCAGTTTCATCTCACATCCCTTAAACTTCTGACAACTTCAGCGGGGTCGAATTTCACACCTTGCGTCTTTCTCCTTGACTCATCCATTAACTTCATCATATTCTTTCTCTTTTCTTCTCTCGCCTTCCCCTCCATCGTTCTTCTTACAAAGCTCGCCCAATCTACGTTCACTTCACGCATCACCTCCTTCTTCCCTGGTGTTATACGAATTGAGAGTATTCCAGACATGTTATAAACTATGTAATCTAAATATATACTTTTCTTATTGAGATAGATTTTGTTGCTGTGGAAATAGCGGAGGCTGATGCCTAAATAGTTGTTGGTGATGACATTGTTGCCTGTAACGGTGTTATTGTTACTGTAAAAGTAGACGTAAATGCCGTATACGTTGCTGCGCGCATTGTTACCTGTAATATTATTGTTACATGAATAGGTTCGCCTAGATTAACATACTGCGTTGTTGCGGAAGCGCAGCGGACACATACGCGTTTACCGACGAAAAATAAACATATACACAAATTCAGATAACTAAAACAATGCTCGACATAATCAGCTTCTTAACGCGAATACCAATACGAAAAGAAACAAGAATAGAAGCAGTAGCAGCTAAGACATACCTATTCCCATTAGCGGCTTTATTTATTGGCTTACTCGTCGCCGTAGTAGCTTTAGTCTCTTTCTGCTTCTTAGCCACGGCACCAGAAATAGCAGCTTTGTTCACACTACTTGCGATTTACCTAGTCACCGGCTTGATACACCTGGATGGCTTAGCGGACTTTTTCGACGGACTAATGGCAAGTGGCGACAGCAGGAAAAAGCACAATGCGATGAAAGACGTTAAGATAGGCATTTCTGGGCTTTTCGCAGCAGTATTTGCACTCCTTTTTAGCTTTTTTGCTATTAATATCGTATGTACCGTCCAAGGCACCGCTAACTTTGATTTAGCCACTTTTTACCACTTCGCGGCGGTATTCGTAATCGCAGAGGTGACCGCAAAATTGAGCATGAACACCTGCTTGTTACTTGGCCGAAGTTTCGGTATTGGCTCTGGCATGGGTGCTTTGTTTATACGTTCCACTACAATGCCGAAATACGTGTTTGCGCTTAGTTCTGCCGTACTTATCTCGTTAATCGTTAGCTCATTCTCGGTTCGGTGCTGCATTGTGTTTAGTGGTATCGTAGTCGCATTTATAGTCTCGTACGTGGCAAAACGCAATTTTGGTGCGGTGACGGGGGATGTAATCGGTGCTTCTAACGAACTCGCAAGATGTGTAGCGCTGCTTATATTGGCGATTTTGAGTGTTTAAGAGAGTTGATTCAAAACCCTTTCTTTAAAACGGAAGCGGTGCCAACGGAACGTTTATACTTTATTCTACAAATACTTTTATTAACCTGCAACGGAAAACGAGTACAATGAACATAAATGAAGCAGCCCGAATATTAGTTTTAGACCCTATACATGGCGCAGAAGTAATCGCAGACGAGTTGAAAGCACTTGGTAAGGCAGTGCAAGTATTCAATCCGTACAGTAACTCGTCTTTGGATCAATCGGAGAGTCATATTTACGATTTGGTTATCGCGCCTGTGCATCTGAACCCGAACTTTGAGATAGTAAAGCAAGCTTTAGTGGATAACCTACCTTTTATGAGCCATCACGAAGCCGTGAAAGAGCTTGCAGCTATAAATAACCTTTTCGAGGGTATAAAAGTGCTGGAAGTAACTGGTACGGTCAGAAAAACATCGGTCTGCGAGTTGATGTGCCAGTTGGTAAAGAACAACAAGGTGCTTTCGCATACCAGTTCCATCACAAGGTTTAAATCGCCCCGGAAACGAGATACTGTTCCCCAGGTTGGGTAGTACACCTGCGAACGTGTTGAAAGTAATGGAAATAGCACGCGAAAAGAATTTGAAGCCTGATATAGCGGTGTTTGAGATCTCGCTTGGGTTAACCGGAATAGGCGATGTGGCAGTGATAACGAGCCTGGAAGAGGATTACAAGGTTGCGGGTGGTACAAAGGATGCGGTTGAGGTAAAAAAAGCATCGTTAAGAAACTACGATGGCAAAGATCGGAGTGTCGTGGTCCATCCGGGTTTATTATTATCTGATCTAAACGTTAGCGGGAATACTTATGGTGCTAAAGACAAAACTCTGTGGATAGAAGACAGCAAAGTCATTTTTGACGGTGTGAAAACCATAAACGGCGCGTCTATAAGTGGTGAAATAGCATTTGCACCTCTTGAGTCTTATATTGCTACGGATTATTATAGGAACTGCTTAGAAACGGCTTTTTGTGCTGTTTTGAGTCTTGGCATCCCCCCTGAGGAGCTCAATATTGCGGATCTCGCACCAGTAAAAGGGCGGCTGAAGCTGGAGGAGATTAAAGGTCGGGTTTTGATTGACAATTCCAATTCGGGCACGAAATTGAAGTTCCTCGCAGAGATAACAGAGCTGGCAAGGCGAATATCAGAGAAGATGGTTTTAATCGTGGGCGTTGAGTCGCAATATGTGTGTGAGGGCATGGACCTGGATGAGCTGAAAGAAGTGGTTAAGAATGGTGTATCGGATTTCGTTGAGATATTAATTGTGGGTGAGGAGTTCAAGGGTAAAATAGCAGGTAAGAACGTGTTTTTTACTGATAGTTTGGATATGGCGCTGGAAAAAGCGATTGCCGATTCGGACGAAGGCTCGGTGATTATATCTAATGTGAAGACCTGGCGGTGATTGCGTGTGTCCCGCGTGAAGCGATACGGTAAAAAGCAACAGGGGCGATTAAAGCAACCTATAGATTTCCAATAGTACCCGACTTTTTTGGTTGTATTTCACGACAAGGCAAATAACTATTTGATAATCAAATGTTAACTACATATCAAATAAACAGAAGAAAAGAGAGGAGGAGAAAGATGAAAGTCCGAGATATAATGAGCACGCCGATTATCACTGAAGATGAAAACACGCCGATTATTAATATAGCAAAGGATATGGCTGGGTTGGGAATAGGGAGTGTTGTAATAACAAAGGACGGCAAACCTGCTGGGATTATTACTGAGAGGGATATAGCATTAAAGGTCTTATTGAAGGACAGAATAGCAAGTGAGGTAAAAGCGAAGGATATAATGTCTTCCCCGCTGGTTACTATTGAACCGGAAGAAGAAGTAGAAGATGTATGTAACCTAATAGTAGAGGCCGGCATAAAGCGGCTGCCCGTGGTTGAGGGCGGTGTGCTTATCGGTATTGTAAGCGTTAGAAATATATTGACACTAAAGCCTGAGTATGTAAGCCGCTTCTATCCGGAGGTGCATGTTTTAGCAAGTGGATGGACGCTTGACCGACTTGAACGGTCTTTAAGCGATTGCGAAGTCTTCTTAGCAAATAAAAACTGGGGGGAATACAGGGAACGACTAAAAGAAGTATGTGAAGAACTGCAAGAACTGGTGGTGCATTACACAGATGATAAAGAGCTAAGAGACATATTTGACAGTTTTGAACTGCTTTATCCTGATCTTGAGGTGCTGGAAGAGACAGAAGATGCACAGGTGGAGCATAGAAAGAAGTTAGATAGACTCTTAAAGAAATTCCGGCATACTACTTACTGGAGAAAGTTACAATCAACGTCCAGTTTCGCATCTGGGACGTTCCGGTTCCAAGATTATCGGCATGGTACTGGTGGTAAGGAGCTTCGCTTACCTTTTAAAAGAACTCGCCCGTAGTGATCGGACATCTTCAGAGGCAGTCCTGCAATTGTTTTTCTCACCAAAAATATTGCTTATTTTTGATTTGAAGCACAATTTGCCTTTATTTACTCCCGTTCTTGAATGGGGAGACGTCTTGTCAGGGTATAACAATTTTAGTATTGCCCCCAATCAACATTTCCCTTTCTTCCACAAAACGAGGGTTTTCTCATTGTGACTCTCGCTGCCCGTCCTCCATTTTTTTCCACTCTTTGGATTCGATACCTTTAAATGCTTTCATCCTCTATTACAAATGTATTGAATTTTAGGAGGTGAGACGATGGTAAAGGTATTCACTCTGGTAAACGCAGAGATGGGCAAAGCAAGAGCGGTACTGAGCGAGCTTAAAAAGACCGACTTGGAAGTGTATCCCTTGTTTGGCGAGTA
>QENJ01000077.1 GCA_013374505.1 Candidatus Methanophagaceae archaeon | reverse complement strand
AAAGTGATAAAAATGATTGAGACGACATCCCAATTAACACTTATGGGGAATTTAATTAAGCCGTATACCCTCCCAACAACCCGCTACCAAGGTAGCAAAGCAAAGATAGTCGAGTGGATTTGGGATAATATAAAAGAGATTGAATTTGAAAGCGCCTTAGATGCGTTCGGCGGAACAGGAATCGTAGGATATTTCTTAAAAACGAAAGATAAACAGGTTTTTTATAACGACATACTAAACTCTAATTATTACATCGGCACTGCTTTGATAGAGAACGATGCAATAAGATTATCAGAGAACGACATAGAGTTTTTACTGCAACCTCATCGCGACACCGATTATCCCACCTTCATCCAAGATACATTCGCCGATATTTACTATACTAATGAGGAGAACAGATGGCTTGATATGGTTATCCGGAACATCGAAAATTTGGATGACTTTTACAAGCGCACACTGGCTTATTATGCTTTATTTCAATCCTGCATTATAAAACGCCCTTATAACCTTTTCCATCGAAAAAACCTTTACATGCGTACTTCAAATGTTAAACGGAGCTTTGGCAACAAAACAACATGGGATACACCATTTGAAGAACATTTCTTGAATTTCGTAAACGAAGCAAATAGGTGTGTTTTTTCTAACGGAAAGGAAAACAGTGCCTTAAATCTCGATGTATTCGATATTGAGGGCGATTTTGACCTAGTCTATATTGATACACCCTACATATCGAAAGCAGGCGTTGGCGTGGATTACCTGGACTTTTATCATTTCCTTGAAGGTATTGTGAATTATCGAAAGTGGGGGGATATGATTGACTACCGGAGCAAACACAAGAGGATAAAGCATAATAAACCTGTTTGGTGTGATAAAAATAAAATTTACACTGCGTTTAACAATCTATTCAAAAAATTCCAAGATGCTGTCATTGTGGTTTCGTATAGGTCAGATGGCATACCTCCTATTACAGACTTGAAAAGTATTTTAAGGCAGTATAAGCCAGTAGTAAGAGAAGAGAGATATAGTGGCTACAAGTACGTGCTCAGTAATAACAATTCTGAGGAGTGCTTGTTGTTGGGATTAGATGGGAAAGGTTGAAAAAAAATGAAAATAGACAAAACAGCATATCGTGCGAACGATATAAGAGGCATAGCAGACTCCCAGCTCAGTGACGACTTCTGCGCATTGGCCGGGCTGGCATATGTAGAGCTACTGCGCAAGCACCGTGGTAAAGAGCCGCAAGAGCTAAGAGTGGTCATAGGCCAAGATGTAAGAACCAGCTCACCGCGACTAAAAACAGCATTTGTTGACGGTCTTATCAGTAAAGGCGTTCACGTCATAGACATCGCACCCGGCGAAAAGGTAAGCTCTACACCGATGATGTATTTCGCTACCTGGCTATTCAATGCAGATGGCGGTGTTGAAGTTACCGGTAGCCATCTGGACAAGGAATGGAACGGATTCAAGCCCTGCGTGGGTTCGGAAAGCGCCACAGAGTCACAAATAAAAGAGATGCTTCAGACGGCGCAGAAACTCGCAGACTCATTTCCACAACATCATGCTGCTGTTAAAGGTGATATAGAAGAAGTGGACGTTCTTACGGATTATCACCACATGATAACTGCGAACGTGGTTCTGCGTGACCGCTGGGAAGAACTGGCGTTACACGCTCTTTCGAGTAAAACGACATTAAAAGCTGCTCTTTCTACGGCAATGCAAGAGATCGCGCAGTTACCGGCAGAAAGAAAGAAACCGTTAAGTGGCTTAAAAATCGTTTATGATGCAGGTAGCGGCACCACAGGTGTAATCGCACCTCCGATATTCCGCGATTTGGGTGCTGACGTATTCGAGCTGTACTGCGAGCCAGACGGTAATTTCCCGTATCACCTGCCCGACCCCACGATACCACGTTTTCTGGACGATTTACATGCCGAAGTACTACGTGAAAACGCACACATCGGGCTTGCCTCTGACTGTGACGGAGACCGTGCAGGTGCGGTATCTCCAGATGGAAAGATGATAATCGGTGAGCAAATACTCGCTCTGCTCTGTAAGCACACCTTAAAAGAGCATCCAAATGCTAAAATCGTGTATGACACGAAATGCTCGGATGCCATAAAAGAGATAATCACGGAGAACCAGGGCGTGCCCGTGGAATGTAAGACAGGTTTCTCGTTTATAAAAGCGAAGATGGACGCTGTTGATGCAGTTGCGGGCGGCGAGATGTCGGGCCATGTGTATTACCAGAAGAATAATCGCGCGGACGATGCCGTATTCGCATTTGCGGAGCTTTTACTGCTTACAGCCAAAGAACTACAGCTCAGACAAGATACAAGCACAGTGGATGCTATGCTTGAAGACTTCTTGACACGATACGTGAACACGCCGGAGATACGGATTCCCGTGGTAAGCGATGAAGAGAAGGAGCGGGTTTCCGATCTGGTAGAGACATACTACCGGGAGCTTGCCACGCGACAGCCGGATAAATACAGAAGAAGAACCGATGAAACGGGTAACGATATAGACGGTGTGAAGATAGAGTTTCTGGCGGAGAATGGCTGGGCATTGGTACGCCGCTCGAACACGTCACCGGTGATCATCCTGAGAATGGAAGCGCGGACCGAAGAAGGACTTAGGGCGATAGAAGCGCATGTGATAAAGAAGTTCATGGAATTTGATACTGTAGATCTGAATGCAGACGATGCGGTAAAAGCGATAATGCAACGTTTAAAATAGCTAGTCTTGTGAGTCAGTTCTAAGTTAGGGCATACGAAAACTATATATACTCATAATTCCTTGTTGTCATAGCTCTTGTGTCCGAGTATTTAGTAGTGAGCTTTGACATAAGCGCAGCATTAAAAATAACTAGGGGGTGATATGGAAAAAATGTTTGAACAATTGACTGAAGAATTAGCAGCAGGTTATACAAAAGTTACCCTTTTAGATGCACTAGGGATGATCATTGCTGCGTTAATAATCCTGTTAATAGGATGGATTGCAGGGCGTCTTATCGGGAAAGCCGTAGGACTATTGGTTGATAAACTTGGCGTGGACAAAGCCCTAGAGAAAGTAGATACGGGAGATTGGATGCAGAAATCGGGCTGGAGTATTTCGAAAAGTTTTGATGTCGTGGTTAGATGGTTTATTTACATCATCGCTATCATGGCCGCCGTAGATGTGTTACAGATAGAGTTCCTGTCAAGTATCATGCAAATGATTGCGTTATTCTTCCCGCGTCTGATCGCAGCAGCCATCGTGCTGATAGTGGGACTGTTACTGATCGCTTTCGCCATGAGATGGATAGAAGAAGCATTGGAAACAAATGAGATCCCTCTCGCGACTATGCTAGCACCGGTGTTGGAGGCGATCATGGTAATAATAGTGATGGTATTAGCGATGGACCAGTTACTCATTGACACGACAATAATATACACGTTTATCATTCCGCTGGCTTGGGGTCTTGCGATAGGTATTGGAGTCGCTATTGGGATCGCAGTAGGCTGGGGCGGCAGAGATAGCGTTGCCGAGTATATGCAAGAGCGACTGAAAGAAGGCAAGAAGGAAAATAAATAATATAAACACAAAGATTAAGGCAGAGAGCGATTTTTTTGTCTCTCTGCCATCATTTTTTTATGGTATGCAGGGTTATCATTTGAAGCGCCGCTGAAACGGAGGGGTGGATAGTAGATGGCAGTTGTCTCTTCCATTTAAGGGTTATTCCGCAACAAGACTGTTATATTAGGATTGAGGAAATACTGGGGCGACTACGGAAAAGAGGGGCAATGATTATCCCTTGATTTGTGGATGTGTCTTAGCTAACCACAGAGTACATATATTTTTACACCACCTTTCTTTCCTAAAGGAAGTTTGTTTTTTTGATAAAACTTTTTCTAAAAAGTTTTAGTGTTAATCACGTAAAATCTCGTAGGTTTTTTCCCCCTGCTATACAAATAAAAAAATACTTATGATAAGCCGTTTTCATAACATAGTGCAAATAAATGAAACGAATATTTCACGTTGCGGACACACACATAGGTTATTCCGCGTACCGAAAGATGGACGTGGCGACCGGCCTGAACCAGCGAGAAGTGGATACCTACGAGGCATTCACACAATTCGTGGATTATGCGTTAAAAGCGAAGCCGGACGCTGTGATACATGCCGGCGACCTCTTCGATTCCGTACGTCCGACAAACCGTGCTATCTCGTTTGTGCTCAGCCAGTTGATACGATTAAGTGCTGCCGGCATCCCATTTGTAGCGATTTCTGGTAATCACGAGACTCCGCGTTTGAAGGAAACCGGTAGTGTCCTCAGCCTGTTTGAGCATATTCCAAATGTGCACGTGGTTTATGAGCCATTTTATAAAACCGTTGCGTTGGATGGCATAAGTGTCCATGCAGTTCCGCATTGCGATGATATAGAAGCGGAGAAGAATAAACTGACGCCAAATAACGCAGGGTTCAATATCGCGCTACTTCACGCAAGCGTTCCTGGTGCGGGACAGCCGACATTCCTGATGGGCGAATTCAACGAGCAAATTGTCGGTATTGATGACTTAACGGATTTTGATTATGTCGCTTTAGGGCATTTTCACGGCTACACGAAAGTAAAAGCAAACGCATACTATGCAGGCTCAACCGAAAGATTCAGCTTCAACGAGGTGAACGACACTAAAGGTTTCTTAGAAGTAAACATAAGTGAAGATAGAGAAGCAGAAGTCAGATTTCAGCCATTAAAAATACGAGCGATGGCTGATTTGGAGCCGGTCGTTTGCAGCACACTTAATGCACAAGAGATCGGAACGGTAATAAAAGAGCGTATCCAGGAATGCAATCCGCAAGGTAAAGTAGTGAGGTTAAAAGTGCAGGATATACCTACGCCGATGTACCATTCGCTGGACTTTGACGCGCTTAAGCAGTTGACAAAGTCTGCGGTACATTTTGAGATGAAATACGAATTCCGATTGGATAGTGAATTACCTTATGCCGAACAGCCAGCTTTTCATTCGTTACACACCGAGTTCGAGAAATTTATCGGTCAGTACACGATAGGAACGCAAGTGGATAAAGAAAAGCTAAAGGCGCTGGGGATGAAGTATATGCGGGAATGGGAGAACGAAGAAGAGCGGGACTGAGAAACAGTTTAAAGAGGTGGATATAAGATAAATGCCACAAGTAAAAGAGGTACTGAAACGAGTAAAAAAGATAGAACTAAAGACGAAAGTATTAGTTGACGGACTCATATCCGGGGAATACCATTCGATATTCAAAGGTCGAGGTATAGAATTCTCGGAGGTCCGTGAATATGTACCCGGAGATGATGTCAGAGCTATTGACTGGAACGTCACGGCGCGATTAAATGCACCTTTTGTCAAGGAATTTATCGAAGAACGTGACCTGACATTATTCATCGTGTTTGACCTTTCATCAAGTAACGAATTCGGATTCCAACGCAGCAAAAAAGACGTTTGCTACGACATCGCAGCCTCTTTGATGTTCGCCGCTATGAGGAATAACGACAACGTAGGTCTGTGTTTGTTTACTGATCGAGTGGAGAAGTTCGTGCCGCCAAGAAAAGGCAATAAGCATATACTAAAACTGCTGCGTGAACTCATATATCACGAGCCGAAAAGCAAAACTACCGACATCCGAACCGCGTTATCTTACCTGAACAAGGTCATAAAAAAACGAAGCATAATCTTTATCATCTCGGATTTCTTAACGCCCGATTTTGAGAAGCCGCTTAAACAGCTTAAGAGCAAACACGATGTGATCTTAGTAGATATGGCAGATGTGCACGAAGAAGACATCCCGGATATAGGCTATGCCTTTCTGGAGGACTACGAGACCGGTGAGCAGATACTCGTGGATACGTCAGATTCTGAGTTCAGGATGCGATATACCGAACTCGTGAGGACGAGCCGTGAAGCTTTTTTGACGACGTTGAAGCGATTGAATGTGGATATAATCAGGATAAATACGAGCGAGCCGTTTTACATACCGTTACAAACGTTCTTCAAGATGCGAGAAAGAAGAGTGGTGAGGTGATACGTGCATGGGCTTGAGTTTCGGTGAACCGTTGGTACTGCTATTCTTGTGGATTATACCCCCCCTATTATGGTTTTACAGGCTTTATTGCAGAAAGAAGAAAGCAGCAGCACTGAAATTCAGTGCTTTGAGTATTGTAAAGGCCGCCACGGACAAGAACAAACGAAGCCTCAAGCTCCGAGCGCATTTACCGTTCGTGCTAATTACAATTGCGCTTGCATTGATTATTGTCGGTCTTGCAGACCCGCTAATTCCGTGGAAGCAAGCAAAAGAGGGTGTCAACGTGGTTCTGGCTATTGACGATTCCGGCAGTATGCAGGCAACCGATTATCAGCCCACGCGACTGGAAGCCGCGAAAAGCGCAGCCGAAACTCTGATTTCGAATTTGAACCCGAAGGATAACGTGGGCATTGTCATCTTCGAATCCGGTGCAACAACCGCGAGTTATCTCACGCCATTCAAAGATAAGGCGATTGACAAAACACGAGGCATAGAACAGAGAACAGGGCGAACAGCACTGGGTGACGGGCTCACGCTCGCTATTGACATGGCTACTTCTATACCGAACAAGAAGAAAGTGGTGATTTTATTGAGTGACGGCGTGAACAATGCCGGTGTCGTGAGCCCGCAGGAAGCGGTTCTGTTCGCGAAGACAAACAAGATACAGGTTTATACAGTGGGACTGGGCTCTGAGGCACCGGTGGTCTTGGGCTACGATTTCTTTGGCAATCCGCAATATGCTGAGCTCGATGAGGCAACGCTGAAACGAATAGCTGCGGATACCGGCGGAAGGTACTACAAATCAGTAAATGAAAAGACGCTGGATGAGATTTACGCTAATATCGGTGAGCATATCGAACGGGAATGGGAAGATACGAGCATAAAGGATTGGTTCTTCGTTGCTGCGTTTATAGTGCTGTTAGTGAATGTCTATGTGATTTATGGTAAGTACCGGGTGGTTGTGTGATAGATGTTTTATAAAGGCATAAACACAGAATTTGTATTATAACACGAGGATAAAAATGACAGAAATAAAGAACTTGTTGGCGCAATTATCAGAGGCACATGGTGTTTCAGGCTACGAAGGTGCGATAGGGAAATTAGTAGAAACCGAGCTAAAACCGTATGTGGACGAAATAAAGACGGACCGCTTAGGGAATTTGATAGCCACGAAGAGAGGCAAAAAACCGTCTGTTATGATAGCGGCGCATCTTGATGAGATAGGGCTAATGGTAAAGTATATAGAAAAAGAAGGTTTTATGCGATTCTCAACCATCGGTGGCTGGTTTGATCAGACGTTGCTCAATCAAAGAGTGGTTCTGCATACAGACAGCGGTGCCGTGACCGGCGTAATAGGCTCGAAACCACCACACCGGATGAAGAAGGAGGAGCGGGAGAAGCCGATAAAAGCTGAAGATATGTTCATAGATGTAGGTGCAAGCAGTAAGGAAGAAGTGGAGCAACTGGGCATCGCTATTGGAACTACAGTCACCATAGACGGGCATTTCGCTACACTCAAGAACGAACGAGTGACCTGCAAAGCTTTTGACAACCGTGCCGGTGTTGTGATAATGATAGAAGCACTTAAACGAACAAATACCGAATTTGAGGTATATGCCGTCGGTACAGTGCAAGAGGAAGTTGGATTAAAGGGAGCAAGAACTGCAGCATTCGAGCTTAAACCGGATGTTGCTATCGCCATTGATACAGACATCGCGGGTGGGCATCCGGGTCTAGAAAAGAAAGACGCCACGGTCGAGTTAGACAAAGGGCCTGCGATTACCGTCTCTGATGCTTCGGGTCGTGGTATAATTACACCACCTTCTGTGCTGAAATGGCTTAAGGATACGGCAGCTCGTTACAAAATTGATTACCAGCTCAGTGTGTCCGAAGGCGGCATGACCGATGCAGCCATAATTCATCTCACAAGAAGCGGCGTACCCACGGGAGTTATTGGTGTACCCACAAGGTATATCCACTCACCGGTGGAGTTATTAAGCCTGAAAGACATAGATAAAAGCGCAGAACTTCTTGCCCGAGCGATTGAACATGTAGGAGATTATTTTTAAAATAAAATAAAAGGAAAAAGAACGCATTCATTCACTGCTCTGTCACTGTAAATTCATATGACAGCCCAGAGAGTGTGCGAACTTTTTAACCTGTCCAGTGGTCCACTATAAAGACCAGATCCGAATAACCGACAGTTCCGCTTCCGTCTACGTCATATATCGTGCCGGATTCGCCCCAATGGTCTATAACACCTACTAAATCCCTATAGTCCACTTTACCATCACCGTTAACATCTCCCGGCAAAGCGATTACTTCCACAGTAAGACCGTCCACACTATCTGCAGCTCCGTTTATTATTGACGAAACATTTATGGTGTAATTCCCTTTCTTTGTGGCCGTAAAATCCAATTCAGCAAAAGTAGGATGCCCAACACAGCCATCGCTCTTTGCAAATATTATGTCAAGCCAGCCAGTAGTGGCATCTCCACCTGCCTGATCTTTGACCAAATCAAAGCGTCTTACCGGATCTGCTCTCACAGCATCGAGTGTTAGGTCTTTGGGATAGGTTATGTTTACATGAGCCGCTTCCACCAAACTCGAATCCGCCTCAACCGTAACGGTAAATACAGATTCATTAGCTACCTTGCTTGGACCCGATACACTCGTAGTGGCACTTGCGTAAGGCATCGAAGCTATTAGCAGAACTAATCCAATCGCTATCAGCAGTTCTTTCTTCATTTTTTGTATCACCCCCTAACTTTTTACAGAACAAAAACATATGTTATTAACATATGCTAATTACATATCATTGTAGGCTTTATAAACCTTTCGGGTGTGTTTCCGGTGGAGACACTATTCTACACGTTTTTCTCGTGTGCTGGGGTCGTCCAAAAGAACTCGTATAGCCGTTATAAAACGTACAAAAAAGCCATATAGGCGTTTATTCACCAAACGTTCATGTAAGAATTTCACTCAACACCAATACACTAACTGCAAGGCCTAAAACTAGCCCATATACTTTCTTATCCCATGCCCACACCTTTTTCCCGTCCAATACGCCAGCAGGGATCATATTGAAAAGAGCAAGCCAGGCATTTATCATTACTCCGAACCAGCCCATCTCTTTAAAAATACCCGGCGGGGCAAAGAAGAAAAGGGGAAAGAAAAGGAAGACTAATGCGATGTTCATCAATGGTCCAGCAATCGCGATCTTACCGTTCTCTTCTCGCGTTAAATGCTGACTGAATATCATAACAGCACCCGGCGCTGCGAATATGAAAGGCATAAAGAACGGTAGTACTACCGCGAGCAAGAGCATGGATGGTTCCATTCTAAATTCAGACCAGCAGCCATACCGCTGCGCCACGAACTTGTGAGATAACTCATGTAAAACAAAAGCAGACCCGACTGTTACGGCAGAAAGGGCAAAAATAGCGAGCCAGCTTTGGCTAGAGCCCAACGGCATCCAGAGTTTGATTAACACGCTAAACGCGAAAGATAGGGCAAGCCACGCTATCAGTAGATGCTTTATTTCCGTTTCACTCGTTTTTATCGGCATGTTCTGACGAAATCCATCGAATAGCCCAGGACGGATTCGAACCGTCGTCGCGAGGTCCAGAGCCTCGTATGATTGACCGCTACACTACCGGGCTACTTTCTTATACGCAGTTTTTGATATAAAAAACTAGAAGAATAAGATTCTTGGAACTTCAAAACAAAAGTGAGCAAAGCGAATATTAAAACTACAAACTCGATTCCACTTAAAACTGCTATCTCGGGCACCGAGGGGGTTGGAGTAACCACATAGGTTAGCTCACCCACCTTTCCTGGTACTATCCACTGGAATATCATGCTTAAACCTGTTTCCTTCAGACCAAACCAGAATTCGAGGTCATAACTCTTATCCGAAAACGGATAGAACAGAAACACACCATTATAAAAAGTATCTAATAAGATGTGGAATGCAATGAGAAGTGTCGCGAAAAAGAAGTATCTATCGGGTATCGCAGTGACTTTTAAACGCTTGAGTACGACCATAAAGAGCACCGGGATGAATAGTACAAACAGGTTATGGAGTGTTGCTCGGTGCACACCGAAAAAAGAATCGAGGTCGCATACGAGCCCAAACGGGATTAAAAACAGTGCGAGCTTTACATCTTCTGTCTTTACGCACGCCGCGATGAAGAAAAGAGTAAGTGCTAGGTGCATCCCGAAACTTGGCATTTTTATCTATATCACTGCTTTTGCTTTGTACTGCTCTAATAAATAACATTCTCTTAAGGCCGCCTTCAATCCTATATCCCTGAATGTATCCCGTGCGGTGCCCTTTTCCCAGATATTAATGAACTTGTCTTCGCGCAGATCCCCCATCCTCATCGCGTCGCACACGAGAAAAGAGCAGGGATACACGTAAGGATAATCAACATAGCAGATTCTACGCGCAGCCATGCAGCCTTTCGTGTTGTCCAATTCAAAAGAGAAACAGGAATCAACAAGTATTTTTGCGGTCATGCGCTTTTGCATTTGCTTTGCCGTCTTGAATTATTTCTTTCTGATATGTCGAGTTCCATAAGTTTGAGAGGATTGCTAACTAAACTTTTAAAAAAAGTTTAATCAAAAACGCTTCGCAGTCTCCAAATTGTTCCATCTCACTATTCGTTTCCGACCTGCCAGTACGCTCTCGTATCGCCTTTCTTGTTCTGCGATGGCTACCCTCTAAC
>QENJ01000076.1 GCA_013374505.1 Candidatus Methanophagaceae archaeon | reverse complement strand
GGCGAGTTATTAAATAAAGAGCTTAAAATATTCCTCTTTCGCATTTTTATTATCCTGTTTGTCTTTGTTTTGACAATAAAGTTATTTGGACTCAGTAAAGATAATTGGTTGGAGATAACGCTGATTTTAACAGGAGTGGTAATCGTGGGCATAGTTTTATTTAGTATAGATTTTGCAAAAATAAGGATAAAATCCCTTGGGATTCCCGGTGTTGTTGAAGTCGAATTTGAATATGAAAAGCCAAAAGCAAGAGAAATAGCAGTGCAATTTGATGAGGGTGGGAAGCCAAAAGCAGCAGTACAATTTGCTAAGCCAAAGTAATATTCGTTTACGCTCGCAGTGACAACGTTTTACACGTCAACAGAAGCAGCCTAAAGGGAGATATGCCCCCGGTTGAAGAGGGCGTTCCTGATGTTGATAATAAGAAATAAACGAAGGGCAGCACGAAAGAGCGTTAAAGGTGCTTATCGAATGCTGTCCCTTCTAAGAAAAGTTATCTCACCTACCCCTTCCCCGATCGTGCTCTATCTGCCCCCGGACAGACATCAAAGCATCTTTCAAAACCTCACTGAAATCCCATCGTCTCTTATCGGCTTTCACCTCTACCTCCTCGACACCTCTCGCAGTCATCCGCGTTTTCGTGCCACCGGGTTCGCCATAGGCAACATACAACTTATTGGGTGTTTTCACATGCACGCCGATTTTATAATAAGACACACCGCCTCGGTCCCGCTCCTTCTTAATAACAATTTTCACCCAGTGTATCCTTTTCGCGGACCTGGCAATCTTAATCACTTCTTTATCGATAATTTCATCTGCGATAGCTTTATATTCGTCATCAATAGTACCTTGAATCTCCACATCTATCTTAGCCTCTTCGCGGAGTTCACTCAGAAATCGCATTATATCCGAAATCGTTACGATTCCGGTCAGACTCTGGTCCTTTACAACAGTAACAGCAAGCATATCGTGTTTCTGCATCAAACCCGCAATCTCAGCAAGATTTGTATCCACGTCAGCCGTGATCACAGGAGAGTTCATAATGAGCGAGACATGCTGCTCCATTCTCGGTACTTTCTCGCCTGTGAACTCGCCAGTGGTCATTTTTTTCTTGGGTTTGTATAACTTTCTTACAATGTCCCCTTCGGTAACGATGCCCGCTATTTTATCCGCTCTATCAACGACAAGAATACGACCCAGGCTGCTTTTTCTCATGATACTCCTTGCCTTACCGATACTTTCTGTCTCTTCCATACATACAGGGTCGTGGATCATTATCTTCGCCGCGGTAGTATCCTTCAATATGAGCGAGTCGGCACCCCGTTTCATGATGTCGTGCTCCGTAACGATTCCCACAAGTTTACCGTCGTCTGCAACTATTGGCGCCCCTCTTTGACCACTATTCACAAGCTCTGATATTGCGTCTATGGTTTGCGTATCTTTGTGTATGCGGTGTGGCGTAAACATGAACGCATCCACGTGTGATTCCGGATTGGACGCGAGTAACAGGTCTTGTATATTGACCATATATATCTCTGCACTGTCAAGTACCACAAGGTTGTGAAAATTGTTCGTTTCCATGATGCCAATCGCTTTTGCTATCGAAGTATCAGGCGTTACTGTCGTTACTTCCTTTGTACATATACCTATTACAGGTTCGTCAAACATCTCTTATCACTTCTCTTTTTAATATACTCGTATTTAATGATAGTGGTAATCTTGCATTAAAGTTACAGAAATATACCTGAAACGTATTTGTATAGTAGGGGTAAAAAACCACGAGATTTCACGAGATTAGCACAAGATTTTTGGGTTAACATGGAAATAAAAAACCAATAGTGTACTTAAGCCGGATCCAGAGTATTATCCTCTCGTGGAAATCTGTGTAATCTGTGGTTAGCTAAGCAAACACCCTGATACTATGTTGGTATTACATTCTCAGCAGGCATTCGCCCCGCGTCTTACAGCCCCCGCACACGGGCTCATAAACACAACCGTTACAGTCACTGCCGCTCTTCGTCATCTCGGAAAGCGCACCTAAATTCGCCTGGATTTTATCTAAACGTTCCGTTCTCACGTTGCCCGCCGATCGCGATAGAAAAGGGCACGCCCATACATCTCCGTTCGGCTTGACATACAACATCCCCTGCCCGGCTAAACAACCACCGAAGAACCGCCCCAAAAAGCGTATTAAGCGTCTGTTCTGAATACCGCGAGATTGAAGCACGTAAGCCCAGTACTCAGGTGCGGCAACGGGAATTAAAATCGCATGCACCTCGCGCTGCTTCTTGAGTATCAAGTCTAATAGAGTCCCGAAGTCTTCCTTTCCGAGTTCCGAATCACGCCACTCCGCACCACGCCCAAAAGGCACGAACCGATAGATGAAATACGAATAAACACCGATTTTGTCGCCATATTCAATGATCCGCGTGAGTTCTGTGAAATTCGGTACTGAGGCAACGATATTCAGATGTAGATAAAGATTCGCGGCTACACAGTGCTCAATACCGCTAATCACAGCCTCAAAAGCACCTTCAACGCCTCTTATACTGTCGTGTATCGCAGGGTCCATGGCGTCTAAGCCTATTACGACTCCGACATCGAATTTACGCAGCAATTTCGCTACTTCTTCTGTTATTAACGTCCCATTTGTCGCGATAAAAACAGTAAGGCCTAAAGATTTCGCGTATTCTATCAATTCAAAGAGGTCTTCGCGTAACAAAGGCTCACCACCCGTAAACACAAATGACCGGATGCCGGACGCTGCTACCTGGTCTATCAGTGCCATCCCTTCTTCTTTCGAGAGCTCTTCATAAGTCGCCGTTTCGCTACCGAAAGCGTGACAATGGACACATTTCAAGTTGCACCGGTCCGTCATTTCCCAGACCACATGTGGATTAAGTCCGAAACAACCTATCTGCCGCGCACCCGCACCGGCATGGAGAACGTTCTTGAGTTGTGATAGCCACCGCAGAAACGCATGTTTATGCCAGCCGGTGAGCCACGCATACAGCAGAATCATGACCAGTTGCTTCAATAGCAACTGTGGCGGGTAATAGAATGGTTTTATCCTTTTACGCTTTTCGCATACCAGCATCTCTTACTTTAAATTAGACTCCAACGCTATTTATCAAACTTCAACAATTAAGCGCAAGAAATAACTTCAACTTAGTTCTATCATCACCCATTTGTCTCTGCCCTCCCATAATTTTATCGAATAGAGCGAAACGCCCAAATCTGACTGCTCTAGTTTCTTTTCTAACTGCTGTTTCAGAAATAGGGCTATATTCTCGCTTGACGGGGTCTCCAGTATCTCGTTTAAGAACTTATGATCAACGAGTTCAAGTACTGCCCCTACATGTGCTTTCACTTCCGCGAAATCCGCCACACACCCGGTACTTCCTTTCTGCTCCCCTACAACCACTATTTCTACTTTATAGGTATGCCCATGAAGATCTTTGCATTTCCCGGGATGTTGCGGTAGAAAATGCGCAGCGCTAAAATCCATCGAGACACCCAATTTCATCTTCGTCATTTGCGTCTGTACCTTTATTAAACAAATTATTTTAATACTGAATAAGCTCTCGTATAAAATATACAATGTCAATAGGGAAGAACACGAAAGGCAGGAAGCTCCGGCTTTGTAAAGCGAACAAGCAAAACAGGCGGATTCCGGCGTGGATAATGGTAAAAACTAGCAGAAGAGTGACGACACATCCGAAAAGGCGGCAGTGGAGACGTTCGAAGCTGAAAGCGTGAAGTGGTGAGTAAAGATATGACAGAAGAAGTAGGAGGAGAGGGACGCATTTATACGATACCGTTGAGGGATGTAAAGAAGGCGCCGAGGTGGAAAAGGGGCAACAAAGCAATCGCACTGATCAGGAAATATTTACATAGGCACACAAAATCGGAGTACATCGTTTTAGATACAAAGATAAACGAAAAGGTGTGGGAGCGGGGTTCGCAGAAACCGCCATCTCGGATAAGAGTAAAAGTGACAACCGAGGAAGATATAGTTAGAGCTGAGCTTGTAGAATAGTGATGACGGCGAAGAAGGGAAAAGAGATAGAGCGATCTTTTAGTGTAGAGGGCAGTCCGTATATAGGTATTTTCGCTGCTTGCACCGAATCGTTGCTTCTTTTGCCTTTGAATGCCCCGGCTAGTTTAGCGGTAGAACTGGGACGGGCCTTAAAGGTGGCTGTAATAAAGACATACATAGCAGATACTTCTTTAATTGGTTGTTTGGTTATGGGCAACTCAAATGGTTTTATCGTTTCCCAGTACACGCAGGATAGCGAGATAGAGCGTATAATAGAGTTAGCAACTGAGGAAGGCTTCAAGGGGATTATTAACCGACTGCCCGATAGTGACAGGCTAAGTGCAGCGGGTAATATCATACTCGCAAATGATGCAGTTGCGCTGGTGCACCCGAGTTTCTCGGAAGAGGCGGTGGAAGTAGTAAAGGATACTCTTGATGTGGAAGTCTATAAGGGCACGCTAAGCGGGTTAAACACCGTGGGCATGGCTGCGGTAGCGACTAACAAAGGCGTTCTGGCGCATAAGGATGCCACGCGCGAGGAATTAGAATTTTTAGAGCAGATATTCGAGTTGCCGGTAGACATAGGCAGTGTAAATTTCGGCGTGCCCGCAATAGGTTCCGCTTTACTCGCGAACTCGAAAGGGTATGCCGCGGGGAATGAAACGACAGGCGCGGAATTGGGCAGAATCGTGGATGCTTTTGGATTTTAGGTAGTTAAACGTATTTGTAACCACGAGATCGCTCTGGTTCTCACGAGACCAGCAATAATAAAAGGGATTAATAAGATTCTTGTGTTGAATTCGCGTGGGTTTTTCTGCGCTGTTCAATTACTTATTTCTTTTCCGACAACGCTGTTGTTTTTGACTGAAAGGGTTGAATATGCGTCGACCGGGATTTGAACCCGGGCAGTAGGCTTGGAAGGCCCAAGTCATACCCCTAGACCACCGACGCATTATAATAAAATGTAATAGACATACGGATTATTAAAGCTTTCTTTTGGATATTAAAAATAATTGCACGATAGATAGAGTCCGTTTATAGAGAGGGGGAGGTTAATAGTGGCAATCAATGGGCGTAAAAGGGAGAAATAGGGAGACAATGAAAAATAGAAAAGCTTATATATGGCCTATGATGGACGGATATAGAGGGACTTAGGTTACATGCCTCGCGCTTACTTACAGGCCTTGTTAAGTACGGGGTATGTGACTGAGGCTTTTATGGAGGATAAAGTTATGGAAAACTCTAAAGCGGATGTTAGCGAATCAGAAGGAAGGAAAACAGATAAAAAGGCTCTAATTTCTTCGATAGAAGAATCGTTTACCATTGCTGATGCAGTGGAGAATGCAATAGATAAGCGGATCGAGGCACGTGTTTCCAGAGGGGATAAGATATCCAGAGAGAAAAAAATAGATAGAGAATCGGCGATTTCTTCATTGGATGAGTCCTTTGCCTTTGATGATGCGGTAGAGACGAAAATAAATGAACGAATCAAGACACATCTGCCAAAGGCTAATGCTATTACTCAAGAGGCTGTTAAGGCTTTTTCCAATTTTATTCCTTCGAAAGTATCCGCTGA
Organism: Candidatus Methanophagaceae archaeon; assembly: GCA_013374505.1. Classification (GTDB taxonomy): domain Archaea; phylum Halobacteriota; class Syntropharchaeia; order Alkanophagales; family Methanospirareceae; genus QENJ01. The sequence goes on along the minus strand of QENJ01000076.1, from coordinate 5,227 downwards.
AATTCGGAAGGAAATAACTTATCTGGCACAAAGTGATGATCTCAAGGTTGCTCAGGAAACCATTATTAATGAAGATTTAAAGCAGATGGAGCAGATCCCTACCAAGCACGGATTTTCCGTAAGTTTATCAGATAAGGATATTAACGAATTGGGACTCGTGAAGGCAGATGATGGCACAGTAAGTGGTACTCCGCAAGCAGACAAAGTGATGGACTACATTGACAATAGAATGCAGCAGACCGATTTGTATGCCAATTCCGACTTGCTTACAGATTGCAAAGTAAAGAAGGAAGCCGAAAAGGTTATTAATCAGATTACAAACCCTGATGATAGTGACTCTTCGACTGTTGCAGAGACTGTAACCTCCGAAGAATCCAACGAGCTGGAAACAACAGATCTAACACTGGATCAATTAGTAAAGGACAAAGTTGCTCTGCAAATGGAGCATGCAACCTCCCCCGAAGCCAATCTGAAGTTTGGGATCTCTGATCGGGCAACTCAGGGGGATATTACAGAGGCAGCTAATACTTTTAAACTAAGTGGCGGACCTGCCGACGTTACCGCGTATCATGATTTCTATGACTTGCAGATAGCGTTCCGGCACGTGTGGACGGAATTATTTGATAAAGAACTTATCACACAGGGGAAAAAGGTATTTGCGGAGTTGGCGAAATACAGGGACGATTACGACGCAGAGAGTATCAAAGATGACACGGTGAATTCGGCAGAGCAACTCAAACAACTTATGAATAATCTTAAAGATGTCAGTTTACAGATAGCAGGAGAGGATCCCAGACTTAAAGAAGTTAACACATGTCTTCTACCAGAAATAACGTCATATCAATGGGCAAGTTTGGATAACACAACAAAAAATACACTTTATAACCTTGTACTCAGCTATCAGAGCGTGAGCGCAAGCGGTATGGCACCACAAGTAGTATACGTAGTATTTAAGGAAAAAGTAGACGCTGCTCGTAAGATACTTAATGGAGCATTGAGGAAAAAGAGCAGAATTGAAAACTTTTTTGAAGATCTTGAGGAGCGCATTAAAGAGAATTACGCCTTTCATGTCTTTGCGACCGATCCCAAGAATGAGAGAGCTTGTGTTAATTATGGCATTTTGGTTAATTACCGGCAGGAGTGGAAGCCTCAGAACTACCAGGTCGGTGAACTCGTTTCCACGCTGCCGCTTGCCCCCAAGGAAATCCGCAGGTATTCAACCAAGCGGGTGGTCAAGAAAAACCGTGCTGAAAAAGAGATTGAAAACGCATTGCAGATTCGAAAAGAGGATTCTTCTGATACCTATCGCGACCACACCGAGATTGTGCGCCGGGCAACTAATAAGACAAATTTTCAGCATACTCCCCAAGGCGGTGTTAACTTTGCCGTTTGGAATGCCAAAGGAAGCCACAGTATTACTCTAGATTCCGCAAAGCATTCATCTCAGGTCAAGAAAGAGTTTCGTGAAGCAGTTCTCAAATCGGCCCAAGAGTACAAAAATGAACATAAGCTTGAAATCAGCACAACTTCAAGCGAGGAATTTGAGGAAACAACGTCTGGTGAGATTAGTAATCCCAATGACGAAATACCTGTAACATACCTGTTCTATGAGTTACAGCGTACATATGAAATCAGCGAAAAGATCCACAAACTGACTCCTGTCATTCTGGTAGCTAATGATGTTCCCTATCCAAATAAGATAGATGAAGATTGGCTTCTTGCACATGACTGGATTCTCAGACGTGTAATTCTTGATGACTCTTTTATCACTGCATTAGACTATTTGTCTGATACTTTCGTGGGAGATGAGATATCGACCGAGGTCATGCGTAACAATTTTGAAACACAATTAGATGTAGTTGAGAAAGTCGCACAACAAGTGAGCTCACATTCTAATGTTCTTGAAACAGCCAGAAAAGCCGCGGATAAGATGATAGAAGAATATGCCAAAACCCAAGTAAAAGAAAGCGAAGGATTATTTGAGTCCGTTTGGGAGGGGGTGTTTGGGGGAGATGAAGATGCAAGTGAAATGCTTCGCATAAAAATGGAAGCAGCAAAAGAAGCCTTTCAACGAGCAGAACGGCAAGAAAAAGAGCTGCGGTCACGCCTGGAAAGCGAAGTAACTGCCCTGGAATCAGCAACAGATAAATACGCGAGGGCGCTGGAGGAACAGTTTAATCGCAGAACACAGATTTTGAGGCTTCGAGTTCATGTGAAAGATAATATACTCTATTACATGCAGGCAATTTGGGATCAAGAACCGCCAGACCAGCGTTTCTTTAGATTGTATAATCTGGATGTGCCGGACATCAAGATCACGCCCGGTTTTTCCTTCACCCATAAGCAATCAATGTCTCCGAAAGATTATGCGGGTTTCATAATGAGTATCATTGGAACGGTAACCATCAAAAAGAAGAAACTCGTAGAAGTCGCAGATTTGGACAACCTACTTGGTTATAAAGGTAATTACATGATCTTTCCGCTCAAGAAGAACAACTATGTAACTATGCATATGATGCAGGACTACATGGATCTACACGAAACGGCCCGTCTGTGGGATCCAGACGAAGCGGGCAACTACACCATAGATGAAATGAAAGAGTTAATAAAATGCTATTATAAGTATTATCCTGAGTCTTTTACAGATGAAGTCAAAGATAAATACAGGGATCTGCTAATAAAACGCCTGACGGATCCACATCCCGACAAAGACATCGTCATTGTTCCGACAGATTCACTTTTCATTGAGGCTTTGCCCGGCAAGCATCCGATACTCGAAGATTTTAAGCTCATTCACAGGGTTGTTGATGTCAAGAAGGTTCAGTCTGAAGTGCGTCACAGCGAACTTGAGAACGTGCGTCTGGCAGCAAGAGCTTTAAAAGGTGAATACGAAGATCCGGATATTGAGAAGAAGATTGTCATTGAAGGTGATGCCAAAGATGTGAATGTTTCGACGGGTTAAACATCAATCTTTTACTTTAAGGCAAAAAAAAATGAGCAGACCAGATCCCAGTCAGCGCGGTACGTTTTCAAGGGGAACTATGTCGCGGGGCACAGAGCCACGTATCCTTCTGGCACAGGTTCCAAGGAGGCAACTAACAGAAACCGAAAAGCTAAGTCAAAAAATAAAAAGTATTCTAACTGATGTCACGAGGAATGAGAAAAGTGAGAGTACCGCATACAACGAACTTGAAACTGAACTCAAGAAACTCAATGAAACTACTCTCAAAAAGTTGAAAAGAGACTATAGACGTAGTTGTGCGAACCCATTGTGGAGGGAATTTGAAGATAGTTTTAAAGACAAATCAAAATCAAAGAAGCTAATTGATCTTTTGAGAACCACACCAAAGTGGTTAAAACAACCGCCCAAAAAGGCTATGTCAGAAATTATTTGGCCGAAAAAAGAACGTGATTTAACACGTAAACGTTTGCAGGATACTTCCGTATGGCCTAAAACATATGTTCATGAGTCTCTGACACCGAAGATAGAATTATATGGAGAATTGATTCTTGATAACTACTCATATTTAATAAAATTTGACAATGCCGCTAAGATGAAGAAAAAATTAGGGCTATATATTGTTTGGCCTAAAAAAGATACACGACCTAAGAAAAAAGATGATAGAAAGAATTACGGTGATTTAGAATGCTTTTTGAAGTTTAAAAATGTAGTGGAGAATATGTATTTTAACTTAAATAAAACTGCCGAAGAGTTGGCATCTGAACGTATATGGATGGGCAAGCCCAGTATGCTGCCAGAAAAACGTAAACAAAAGATACGTGATTACCTTGAGAGATTGAGCTATGGGATAAAACTATTCGGTAAAGGTAAAGCGGGCAACGGTACAGCAGCAAAGAACTTTCACTCAAGTTTTACAACACGGTATAAACTAGCCAAGAGTGGTAAGTTCCGTTAATGATTTTCCCTCCTCCGTGTGTCTGTTCTTGTGGTACAACCCAATGATAGCAGAACCTGTTTAGCGAAGATGTCCCCCCTACATTTATAGCCCATTCGTGAGGCATATTTTCTTTTTCAGTAAATCAATCGCCCCTATTATCTTTATAGTGGGCATTTTCTCGGAATTGGACAGTTTGAGATAAAACGTATTTAACACCTTTGAATTTGCACCTTGTTTAATGAGGTGTATAGTCCCTTTATTTTTGACTATATAAAGACCTTTACCACTCCGCTTCATACTGCCACTTTTCATCCTTCTCACCACCCGAACATTTTAGCTGCCATGCCCTACCCTTACCTCCACAGGTAATCTGCCCCAGAAAGCCTCTTCAGGCATTTGAAGATACCACTTCGTATCAATGCTCTCAGGGGGTCGCACTGTGTTGTACCATTTGATGAACGCATTCAAGCTCTCGAAATCACCTCTGTACCTGTTGTAGCAGTCGAAAAACTTCTCTATCTCCCCGTTGGTCTGTGGATGCTTAATACTCGTTGGTATCAACTTTATCCCAAGCGATTCGACATGCCGCTTGAACCTGCTATCCCACTCCTTGTTATCGCCTCTTCTGTGTGCTCCAAATTGGCTTCCATTGTCCATGATCATCTCTCTCATCGGTAAAATATCCCAGTACCTTTCTACCATCTGATTCACAAGCAGGATGCTGTTATCTGTATCCGCCCTCTAGAATTCCCCTCCCCGCGACCAGAATTTTTCTCGAGGCATCATCAAGAATCGCACAGAACTTTGTGTTGTTGAAACCCGAGTCATACCAATCAATATGCCCTGCAGACATCGTATGCTCACGTTCATAGCGGATATAAGGCTTTTTTCTCTTTTTCTTCTTTGATTCCTCTTTTGCCATCCCTTCTTTTAGTAGGTGTTGATGTATCCTGTTGTGCGGTATGTGGATTCCACAATCCCGTTCTATCACCTTTTCAAGCCTTCTTGCACCGAGTTTGTACTTTCCCTTTGCCCGCTTGATGATCTCTCTTTCGTTCATACTCAATCCTTCTCCTTCTGGTCGTCCACGCTTTTTTAGAGGGATATACTCATGATACTTGAGCCAGTACGCCCAGACTCGCTTTACCGTGGAGATACTGACCCGCATCTCAAGTGCGATACTCCGTGTGCTATTATCCCGTATTTTGTGCCTTACAAGGTATTTCACCTTCCGTTCGCTCAACCGACCATACTTTCGCTTTCCTGTGGTTAACATCATGTGAGTATATATAGTCAAATATTTGGTAGTGTCCTAAATTTCATGACGC
>QENJ01000090.1 GCA_013374505.1 Candidatus Methanophagaceae archaeon | reverse complement strand
TTTTTGGTGCTGTAATCGGGCTTTTGATTTCAAGTTTTTTTGTATTCTTAATTCAGGCTTGCATTATCCTCTCTGAGATTGGCGTCAAAATCCCTAAATTTACGCATATGAGAGAATATCTGGCGTTTAGTATACCAACCGTTCCCAGTAATTTATCAAGCTGGGTAGTAAACTCGAGTGATCGTTATGTGATTGGTATATTTTTGGGTACAGCTTTTGTTGGATATTATTCCCCCGGCTATGCATTGGGCAGTATGATCAACATGTTCTTAGCACCACTCACTTTTATGCTACCTGCTGTTTTATCCAAATATTACGACGAGAATAATATGAACGAGGTGAAAACAATATTAAGGTATTCATTAAAATATTTCTTGCTGTTGGCAATTCCCGCCGCATTTGGGTTATCTCTTTTATCAAAGCCTATATTAACGATATTATCCACACCTGAGATTGCATCGGAAGGATATCTGATAACGCCTTTTGTTGCAGCAAGTGCGTTGTTGTTTGGTGCTTATGCAGTTATTGCGCAGGTAATAGTTTTAAAGAAGAGAATTGAAATTACGGGTACAATATGGATTACAGCAGCTATACTAAATCTTGGATTGAACGTGATTTTTGTTCCTTACATAGGTATCTTAGGCGCGGCGATTACAACATTGCTCGCATTTACACTTGCACTTATTCTTACATCATATTATTCTTTCAAATACTTTAAATTTGACGTTAATTTTGGATTCATATTGAAAAGTATCTTTGCCTCGATTGTAATGTCGTTAGTAATTATCAAATGGAATCCCGTAGGGATATTAAATGTTCTGATTTTAATCGGAGTTTGTGCTGTTGTTTATGCTGCGATTCTATTGCTTTTAAAGGGCGTTAAAAAAGAGGAGATTAAGTTTTTTAAGGAGCTATTCAAGATTTAATTTTATAATATACCTCTTTAGCCGTATTATAAAGACCAACACGCTTCAGAAAGCTGACCATTACAGGCATCGTTAATTGTTTAACGTTATAAGGCGCAGGCACAAATCTATAAAACTCCATTCTTCGTAAAAAAGAAATGGCATTGTTATAGTCATTTTCAAATTCAAATTGAAGATTTTTTGATGAAGATTTTTTAAAAATACTATGAATATTGCTAATTTCATCACCAGTGACAATATCATAACCCGTTTTTTTCATAATATTTCTCAATGTTTTTAAAGTGAAGTAATATACATGGGCATTTTGAACCCAACAAAGGAGGTTACCACCACAATATTTTTTTATATATCTAAGAGCTGGTACTTCGATATATATATATGAATTATCATCTACAATCGATTTAAGCTTACTTAATTCTCTCATAGGGTTCAATATATGCTCCAACACATGCGAATATATCACAATATCTGGAGTCCAAGATGCGTCAATATCCTCAATTGTTCCAATTTGTAGGTTCAAATTGTATTTATCCCTTCCAAATGCGATGTATTCAGAACCCAAGTCACAACCATATACTTCATTTCCTTTTTCTTTGAAAGCGTATAATATGCCCCCCACCCCTGTTCCAACCTCAAGCACTTTTAGATTGATTAAATCAATTTTCAAGTTATTTTTTAAATATTGATAAATTTCCTTTCCACGCTCGTATTGAAATTTAAAAAACACATCTATCAATCCTTCTCTGTAGAGCTTGCTATATTCGAGTTCATAGAACTGATTATAAGCTTCCTGCGTCATTCTTGGATTCGTTTGAATTAATCCGCAATCCTTGCAGATCACTACTGGCACATATAAACCGTAACGATCTTTTTCGGACAAAATCTCACAATTCCTACCGCCACAAACACAGCAAGGCACTTCTTCAAAGGAATATGTGCCATCTTCTATTTTACTCTCTATCTGCCTTTTCATTCTAAGTTGCAGTTCGTTTAATCTTATGGCTGGTTTTCCATCATATTCAAAGCGTTTAGATAGCATCTTCATCACCGCCTTTCAATGAGCAGGTCCTAAAACTCAGATAAATTGGCATTTCTTCCTTTGGTTCGCTCAAATCCACCCTATTCGATGGGTTTCATCTGTTTTGGGATAAGCTGACGGTTATAGTCCTCTTTCAATCTAAAAACATCATCCAATTGAGGTGTAGATACTTCAAAAATTTTTACATTATCTATTGCTTTCAATCTATGTGCATCACCAGGATTAAATGTTATTGACTTTCCTGAATGTACTATTGCAACCTTACCATTAAGCAATTCAACGTTCAAAATTCCCCCAAATACATGCAGCGTTTCTTTCTTCTTTATATGATAATCCAAACTCGTTTGCATGCCTTTATTAATTTCCAAAATCTTTCCTGCATACTCCCTCTCTTCTGCGATCCATATCTCTCGTCCCCAAGGTTTATCAACAATTTTTGGAGAGTTTACCAACAATTTGACATAATGAGATGTTGCTACATTACCTGCTAATATGAAATCGACTGCTTCACGAAGTGCGCCTTCACCTCCTTTTTTTGAAGTTACATAATCCACGACTTGTTTTATTTCAGGCACGGCATCATCTGGTGCGAAACTTAAACCTACCTTCTCTAAAACTGGCAAGTCATTAATATCATCACCAATGTATGCAACCTCGCTAAAATCTAAATCATATTTCTCAGCAAGTTCTTTGATTACTTTTAGCTTATCATCAACACCAATGAATACTTCCTCTACTTTCAACTTATCTGCCCGTTTGATAAGAATTTTGCTATGCTCCTTTGTGATAATCGCAGGTATTATTTTATTTTTACGAAGAAGTTCAATTCCCATTCCATCCCGGGTACTAAATTTTTTCATTACTTCCCCTTTTTCTGTATAGTACATACCCCCATCAGTCAATACACCATCAACATCCATCGCGAATAGTTTTATCTTCACTCGATCATCTCCTCCGTTATAACACTATCCACTTTAATATCGTTCACCGCTTTTTTACCCGGCAAAATATAAATGTACTTAGGCGGTAATCCTGTGTTAGGTCCTTTCACCGTCAGCATCGCTCGTGATATCACTGTCCCTTTCGGAATATCAACAGCCGCCACAACACTTTTTGCCAATTTAGTCCTTATTGACTTTTCTCTTTCTTGTATTCTTTTTTCTGATGTACCAATAGATTTTTCAATGCTTTTTATATCCCTAACCAATTTGAAGAGTCCTGGAGGTTCTAATGATGCTGCATGGTCCGGGCCTTTCATCGTTCTGTCCAGAGTGAAATGTCTTTCCACAACACAAGCTCCAAGTGCAACAGCAGCTTCGCTTACTGCTATACCTCTTTCATGCCCTGAATAGCCCACAGAGCAATTGAACGTTTTTCTTAGCGTTTCCATATTTCTGAGGTTTATCTCTTCGGAATCGCTGGGATATGTAGATACACAATGCAAAAGAATCAATTCATCTGTATATTTTGATATTACATCTACTGCATCTTTTACCTCATCCAGGGTACTCATACCGGTAGAGACAATCATTGGTTTTCTTTTCTTTGCTACATGTTCTATGAGGGGCAAGTTTATTAAATCCGCAGAAGCTATTTTATATACTGGTAGATTTATAGTTTCTAAAAAGTCGGCACTTTCTTCATCCCATGGTGATGCAAAAAAGATGATTTTTCTACTGTTTGAATAATCCTGTAATTCAATAAAATCTTCGTTTGATAGTTCTAAAGCATTCCTATGTTCCCCATAGGTTTTCCCGTATGCGTACCACGTGTCATATGGTGCATCCAACGCTTCTTTAGTCAAAATCTTATCTACGCTCCGTTTTTGGAACTTAACCGCATCTGCTCCGCATCCCACAGCCGCATCAATGAGCCTTTTGGCTAGTCCTAAATCGCCATTATGGTTCAAGCCTATCTCTGCCACTACAAAGCAAGGTGCCCCTTCTCCAACTACACTATCACCAATTTTTAGTTTCTTTTTGAAATGGTATCCCATCGCTTCTCTCCTCTACTATTTATAATCTGTTCACACAAATAAAAATCAAACTCAGTATCAATTTCTACGGAATAAACTTCCGGCATGATATATAATCCAATCTTTCCACCAAGTCTATTGTGATTCTCCATAAGACTATTATAGGTTGTTATATAAATAGCACCATTTTCTTGATATTCGTGTTCTTTATCCTGTCTTCTAGGTCGGTTTTTGAAGTCATAATTTATGGGATATGCACCAGCCGCGCCCATCTTCCACACAAACGCTGAAGAAGGACATACACTTAATAGGGAATCACAATCATCATTTAAAAAAATATCCAAAGCTTCATCAATGTGTTCACTAGTTCTAAAGGGTGAAGTGGGTTGTAATAAAACAACAATATCGGGCTTATAACCTTCCTGTTCTTGTAACCATTTAACTACATGCTCTAAGACTGGTTCTGTTGGAGCGGTATCAGTTGCCAGTTCCATAGGTCTTTCTATCACTTCAGCACCATACTTCTTCGATATTTTAGCAATTTCACCATCTTCCGTAGAAACGACAGCCTTTTCAATATATTTTGAGTTCAATGCCGCTTCGATAGAATAAGCAATCAATGGTTTGCCGGCTATTAATCTAACATTTTTCCTTGGAATTCCTTTACTCCCGCCTCTTGCTGGAATTATCGCGATGATTTTAGTTTTCATACTTCCTTGTATCCTTCATCTATTAAATCTTTCAAGTCATCAATACTTTCCGGTACTAATATTCCGATCTTTTCAAAAACAGTTTCTAAATAGCTATTTTTTAAACCAATCAATCCAATAAGTGATATTACCTCTGTTCTCTCCAGCAAATACTTAGCAGTTAGAAGTGTGGTAAAGGCATCGCTTATAACTATCCTAGGTTCTTTATCATGCAAAGCGAGGAAAACTACTTCTATGGGTAATGATTGTGGAAGTACTGTCACATTCGAAAATTTTTGTATTTTCAAGAAATCCCCCATAACCTCCCGTGGGTGGTACTTAACATAGACCTGGGTTAAATTTGGAATTAAACCGTTCAGAATATTGCTATACCTCTTTAATAACTTATTTTCAATTAAAAAATCAGAATGCGGAATTATGAAAATATAGTTTACGTCCAAACTTTTTTGATCTATATTATAGCTTTTGAGTAGAGCAGAGATAAGTCCTCTATCCTTTAGGCATGTCAATACTTCTCGGGGTATTTTTATTAGTTCTTTATTAACCAATTCATGTCTAATGAGTTCCGGCCGAAAAACCATTATTTTATCCACATGTTTGTATGTCCCATGAACTCTCACATGTTCGTGGAAACGCCCCCATAGCATTTTCATTACTATCTTTTTATAGAAAGCCAGATCCGGTGCTATAAAGTTGTCATAAATGACAAAACCATCTTCTACATAGATATTTGTACCGCCATTCTTAGAATTTAGATATGCGAGGATTTGACCTTCTGGTGCCCCATCGTGATAAATAAATGTATTACTCGCTTTATTTAGTCTCTCAGTCAGAACTCGTTTTAAAGTTTTTAAATTGCTTCTTGCACTTCTTATTCCACCTATTACATCATTCTTTTTAACATAAAATCTTCCTCCGAGGAGTTTACTTTCTGTGAATGGATTATTCTCCCAATTTGTGATTGTTTTGCAGATTATTTCAGCATCTTTGAAATCACTTACTATTATTAAGTATTTTTCATCGGAATCGTCATATACGCTTGCTAGCCCACAGGATACAAGGATGTGATATGGCGTATGCGTTATATAAATACTATTCATAGCGCAACACCCATCCTAAATATAATTTTAATCCCCACATATTATTTGTCCTACATATTATTATCTTATTCTGTTTAGTCCTTAGTCCGTCCTTAGATTTGAGAGTCCTCGCATGATTGCTTCTTTGAGCTAGTTCCTTACTTTTTGGACACATACATCTTCCTTTTTTAATACTCAAGTGTAATAAGGTTTATGGGTTATTAAACTATATCCTTTTCTTCTGCCCTTTCACATACCACGCTTCGAATTCACCATTACTATAAATCGGTATCACTGCAGAGTCCGCAGTCAATTTGGCAAAGTCGTCTTTTGTATAGTGGTGTGCTAGTGGTCTTACATTTTCTGGAAAAGCATTTATAGCTACCCTGCTTAGTTCACAAATAAGCAAATACCGGGCTTCAAACTCGAAAGTTTCCGCGACTGATTTATTCCCATCATAGCCAAAATGAGAGGGAATATGCTCGCGGTCTAATCTCGCTCTATCTGTATACGGATATTCTCTTCCAAATGTTAAATCTTCAAATCGTCTTACACCTACACCTGCAACAGTAGTGCTGACCTTTGTATCATGATGATTGCTAAACCATTCCGTTCCTACCACGTCCATAGCACTCACCTGCAAGTTTGGTATCACCACTCTTGGACTTTCATAGACATTGTATATACTCACAAGGACTACCACAAGGATTAAAATAGTTGTAGTACTAATAACTATTTTCTTCCTGCTGTGACCCCGTCTGTTCGTATTAATCGTTTGTTGTGTGGCACGGTTATCAATGAACTTGTAAATAACCAAACCGCTTATTATTGGTGCAATAATCAAGAAAAACCTTGAAGGTCTAATGAAACCACCTTCTCCTGTAAACGCAAACACAGAAAAGGCGGTGACAAAGCAGGCCACAATAAATAGAATGGCATAGGAGAAGTCCATCGGTTCCAATTTTGTATTCCTGCCCAAGCACCATTTTAAAACTATTATTGTTGCGATGGCCGAGATTAGAAGATAGAAGGCCATTGCACTATATCGGTAGATGAATAATTCAATAATTTGTGATAGAGAAAGCTCCGCCATTGCTAATTGGCTTGTTTGACTATCAAAAGTAGAAATACCGCTGCGATAAACCAAAAACCTATATACTGACCTGACACTGTTATGAATACTGGCATAAGAAAAATACCACATAAAAAAAGCAATGAACATGATAAGTGGTATAGTGTAATTCCGGTCTATATTCTGGGTGCGCTGTGGGGTAATTTGTTTATAGAGAATCAGTGAAGAGATAAAAACAAAAAACGCCAATATCACAAAGAGACATGTAACCGGGTGAATATAAGTAATTGCAAAAGCCAGTAGGATTAATACTATTGTGTTCTCTATTTGACCAGATTGGTATTTTTCTCTTCTGTGATAAAAATAGAATAGCAAAGGTATCATAAAAAGCGAAAGCATGCAGGGATGTATGAGCGTATGTAAGCCAGAACATACAAGAGGACAGGCAAAGGCGGTTATTAGTAGTGCTTGTCCTCGACGGGTTGCTACTACTGTAGACAAAAGATACATGTTTAATAGATACATGATAGACCAAAATACGAAAAGTAGATTCGTTACTGCTCCACGGCGTAAGCCCGTTATTTCTAATAAGCTCACGCCTAATAAGTGAACGGTAGGATAAAAATTACTCGTTCATATATGTCCCGTGGTGATGATGTCTTTCATCCAGCCTAAATGGCTTAAGGCATCTCCTGTTGGATAGATATAATAACCTCTAAAGAACGGCAGTCCTAGAAATATGGCGTTAGACAAAATTACTATACAAAGCCCTATTAACCACCAGTTAGATTTTTGTTCTTGTTCCGAGACGGCTTGATGTATTAAAATGATGATTCCGCAAGAGATACTGATACAAATAAACATCCAGAAAGGCCAGGGATACGCATCGTAAATTGATAATTCGTAACCACTTACAGGAGGTGTTTTTGCGATAATAGCTAATACTGATATAATGAAAATAAAAGCGATAATAGCTAGGATTTTAGTAATTCTATCCTCTTTACGGGATTTTATAAAATTGCATTTAATCCATTCAAAACCTTCAGAAATATTCATCAGTGAAAGTGGCGCATAAACCTGCTCAGGCAAAAATGCCCTCCTTCTATACGCTGCTACTGCCGACATCAGAAGCATAAACAAGAACAGCGAAACAGTAACCGAATAAAGTGTTATGCCAAAATAGGTATAGTTTAGTGCAAGCCCCATCAAGGATGTAACTGCTATGCTGAGCCCCATACTCAACATTAATCTCTCAACCAATTCCAAATCTTTTCTACTTGGAAATAGAGCACAAATTAGCATGTATCCTGGGAAGAGCAGAATAAATGGTAATCCTAGTATGATGCGTGCGGGCGAATCAGAGAAGAAAGATATTACAACAATAAGCATAGCTGATATGATATTTACTAAAACCAAGTCCCATCCGCTTTTTAAACTATTCATTTTGCTATTACTTTTTTCATAAATAATAAGTACTCTCTTATAACTCTTTTATAGCTGCCCATATATCTCTTGATTGCTACGTTTTCTATTTTGCCCTCTCTTCGGATAAATGATTGAAAATATCCGGAAATGTAGGCAATGCTTTTAATCAGCGATTTCCTTTGCCTTGAAATTAAGTTTATATCCACAACAACGTTAAATAGACTTAAAAAATTTGCATTTAAATAATAAGCTCTTTTTCCCATACTAAAGTAGCCATCCCACAAATCTATTTTTCCTCCGGTATCCCTCAGTTGATAGCATTCTACAGGGGCAAGTTGTTTGATTTTCCAACCTTTCAGTAACGCCATTATATTCGACACAGTATCAGGCGATTTTGTTAGCATATAACCATTTGTTTGTTCAAAAGTTTCTTTTCTCCAGACTCTTCCAGTACCTCGCGGTTGATCATTATAATGTGTTTTACCTTCCGTATGAATACCTCCGCTCTTATCCATAATTAGAATTTTTCCGCTAGCAATCCCAAAGTCACTATTATTGCTTAAAAAAAGTAGTAGTTGATAAAAATAATTTTTAGGGTACACCATGTCTGCATCAGATAGTGCAATATAATCAAATTCTATGTTGTTCTCGTCACAATACTTTAATGCGTATTTGAAACCTTTGCGGCAAACAGAAGCATAATGCTCTTCTATATCGTATGTACCCCTTGTCTCTAACCTTAGGCTGTGTATCCACAAGTAATCTGAAGTTGCTTTCCTAATGATCTGATAGGTTTCATCATCACTTCCATCATCAACTATAAACCAGGCAACGGGTGTGACCATTTGTTTTATTATTGATGGAATTAATTTAGGGAGGTTATTTTCCTCGTTTTTCGCGGGTGTGATTAGTATATATGTAAAATCTTTTACGCTCATTTTTCATATTTCGAATGTACTTCAGGATATTGCATTCTTCCTAAATGTGATATTAATAGATACTTTTGGCCATCGAAATAATCGCCCAATGATGTTTTATTTATAGACTCGGAATGATCGGCCGATGGTGTACTTTTACCATATAGTACATTCTTACTCAGTTGGGTTACACCAAAAATTGCACCATGGAACCTTCTCGGGGATATTCCAATCTTTTGAATGAGCTTTTCTTCGTTTCGACATGTTCTCCTTCTATATGTCGCCACTATAGACATTAAAAGCATAAACGAGAACACGGTTAATGCAACCGAATAAAACGTTATGCCAAAGGCAGTATAATTTAGTGCAAGTCCCATCAAAGATGTAACTGCTATGCTGATCCCCATACTCAAAGCTAATCTCTCAACCAAATCCAAATCGTTTCTACTTGGAAACAAAGCACAAATTAGCATGCAGCCCGAGAAGAGCAGGATAAATGGTAATCCTAGTAGAATGCGTACTGGTGAATCGGGGAAGAAAGCTATTACAACAATAACTAAAGCAGAGAGAATAGTTACCAAAATCAAGTCTCTTTCTGTTTTAAAGTCTATGATTGTACTTTTTATGGTCATGCGAATTGCCTACTATTTTCTATACCCTGTAACTGCATCCTTTGCAGGTAAACTATCCTTTGATGTTAGTTTATAGCATTCAATATAGATTATTGATCTAAATGCGGGCACTATTAGGCAGATCAAATGATATATCTGCATTGCTAACTGATATGCACTTTTTATTGCTCGAATACTTGGTGTAGGTGAGCTGATTTTCTTCTTCGTGATAGCAAAATTGCTGCTTTCTATAATAGAAAGTATCTCTTTCATCGTGTATTCCCTAATATGACCATACCCATGTACCCACCCCCGCTTCATTTGATCGTTGGCTGATGCCATGGGACTAATCCCGACTAACAATTTAACTCTATTAAGCAAGGTTGCAAAATTGGGTGTGCTAAAAATAAGCAGTCCACCACCACGCAGTACTCTCCCAATTTTTCTCATTATGTCTGTCGGTGGAGCGAATAAGTGTTCAAAAACTTCTGTGAATATAACAACATCAAAATAATCGTCCTCGAAAGGGATAGGTTGATTAGTCAAATCACATACTCTTAGTTCAACACCATTTTGCTTACAGCGAGTCTTCAGAAGATCTGTTAGGTCTATGGTTGCTACCTCATAGTGTGGATATGTCTCTTTGATAAAGAGAGTAAAGGGAGTGGTGCCAATATCAAGTATTTTTATTGGGTTTGGAGAGTCCGGTATTGCATTGAATATCTTCGCAAAGTGATGTTTATGTGATTCCATATATGCCTGCTCTTTATCCTTGGATAAATCTATATACGCTTCTGCCCTTTCAGTTCTCAGTTTATTAATGTATTCCTCAAATTTCATATAAATCCTCCTACACATATTTAATAATAACCTTATAGTACTAATATCCTTTTATACCTTTCCACAGCAGTCTCGTAAGTAAATTCCTTCTCCACCAGCGCTCTTGCGTTCTCCACAATTCTCTCCAGATCAGAATGCTCCAGTGCCCGCATCACATTCTCTGTAATACCTTCGGGTGTATTGTTTTCCATGATGAACCCCGTTTTGCCATCTTTTATCACACCCGGTATTCCCCCAACAGGCATTGCAAGAACTGGAGTACCACATGCCATCGCTTCTAAGATTATGTTTGGCAATCCTTCTTTATAGGATGGTACAACCAA
>QENJ01000075.1 GCA_013374505.1 Candidatus Methanophagaceae archaeon | reverse complement strand
GCCACATACGAACAGCATTGGGATGCTTTCGAATAGAATACGTCTTAATTCCGCATTGTTTGAGTTCAATCCTTTTACTGTACAAATAATCGCTACAACTACGATTAAAACCGCTAATAGCGTGACTGGCGATAGCAAACCCATAATTTTTGCATTGTATGACTTCAGCTTTATTAATAGAACCGCTGCGAAGAACAACGAGGGTATGGTGATCATGTCGCCGGCGGATGTTATTATTGGTGAAGACATATTGTCCAAATCCCAGTTTCTGCGGTAGCCGGTAATGGAAACGAGAATGGAGATGCCGAGTAGAATGAATCCCGATATTAAACCGCCGATTACCGAAATGAGGATGAATCCCGAGAGAGTTATGTAATTAGTACCCAGAACTCCAAACGCTTCTGCTACTAATTTCGCTAAGAACCCGAGGACCACGGAAAGAAAGAGCGTTAGTAACAAAGACGCATACGCATTCAGGTGTAGCACACTTCCCTTTTTCAGTGTCGGGGAGAAAAGGCCGAGGTGCATGGAAGTGCCCAATCGGGATACGAGTGCGCTATAAATATTACCTCGCATAGCAATCGCAGGTGGAATAAGTATCATCAGACCGGGAAGCAGTTTCAACATATCGGTCATCAAACTCAAACCAATACCAGCCAGAAGGCCGGTTAAAGAGCAAAAAAGTAGCGAAAATGGCGTCTGCCTAAACACATCGGAGAAGCTGTGGAAGAATGAAGAAACATGACTGAGAGGACTCATCCAGACGCTCTTCTGCGTATCCTGTGGTTGTAGTCTCATGTCCTGTATCATACCTCCCTCTATCGCCACCGCTACTACCGCCTAAATACACTCTATTTACCATATTCACGCCTGTACTTGTCTCCTTTCGCAAGCTCAAGCTATCCGGCGGCTTTTGTTCTGCTTCGCTTTCGTTGTCTTGTAGCGACATAATGCTCTTTTCTTATTTTAGCCGCATCATTTATAAATGTGATGGAGATGTCATCTGGAGAAGCGGAACTGAGAGAGATAAGGAAGAAGATAGATGAAATAGACGATGCTATTGCCGATTTACTTTCAAAGCGGATGCAATGTGCGCATCAGGCAAAGGACGTGAAACAGCAAATGAATAAGCCACTTGCGGACATGCACCGCGAAAAGGAAGTGATAGAGAAGTGGCGTGAACGAGCAAGAAGAAGCGGGGATTATGGTTTAAGCGAGGAGATGATGAGTACGATAGCCGCGTTCGTGACCCGGTATACGCTTAAAAAGGAAGAGCAGGAGTAGGGGTAGCGTAAGTGGTGCTCTAATGTCTATGTGAATGAGAGAGATGATGAAACCATTGGTTGTTAACACGGCAAAAGGATTAGCGATAAGAATACGGGGTTTTGTGTTACCGGACATCAGAAGAGTGATGGAGATCGAAGAAGAGTCCGCGCTGGATGGTGATTCTGCTTTGTATCTGGAGTTATATGAAGAATGGCGTGGGGGTTTCCTGGTGGTGGAGAATGACGACCGTGTGGTAGGTTTCGTAGTTCTGGTATTAACGCCTGAGGGAGAAGGGCGGATATTTTCTCTTGCTGTGGATTCGAGATATAGGGCCGGGGGCATAGGGCGAACGTTACTAAAAGTGGCTTTTAATACGTTGAGGAAGAACAAAATAGGGTTTGTGCGGTTGGAAGTGCGTGTTACCAACCAGGTAGCGCAGCGATTATACCGAAGTCTGGGCTTTTTAGAGGTTGGTTTTGTGCCGTACTATTACAAAGACGGGGAAGGGGCGGTACTGATGAGAAAGGTATTGTAAAAACCTTTTTTACCTTTTCAATTTGCACATTTGTTGTCCCGCCACAGGTCGGATCCCTATTTATCACCTGTCACACCGCCCAAAAGCGATTGAAATATATACCTCCAGACATAACCTGCATCAACAACTACCTAAAACACTCTGATTACGACGCCGACAGCACAAATCGCACCTTCACTACTTCAAAAACTCATTCAACAGCTTTATTGCACACAAATCACCACAGATAGAACAAGCATCAGTCTCCGAAGGTCGGCTATCTCTTATCCTCCGTGCCTCTTCCGGATTTATCGCAAGTTCCAGTTGCTTCTTCCAATCCAGCTTTTTACGTGCATGAGCCATTTCAGTATCTAAACGTCTCGCGTTATCTCGTTGCCCTGCTTTCACGAGATCGGCAACATGCGCCGCTATTTTCGTTACTATCGTGCCTTCTTTTATGTCGTCCACGGAAGGCAGCGCTAAATGCTCAGACGGCGAGACCATACACAAAAAATCAGCGCCATACATACCCGCAACCGCACCGCCTATCGAACTCACGAAATGGTCGTAGCCCGGAGCAATGTCCGTGACAAGCGGACCTAACAGATACAACGGTGCGAAATCGGTTATATGCTTAATCGTCTTCACGGACGCTTCTATTTCGTCCAGAGGAACATGCCCGGGCCCCTCCACAATTGCCTGCACACCTTCTGCACGGGCAAGCGTCACGAGCTCACCAAGCACGATATTTTCCATGTATTTCGCGCGGTCCGAAGCATCTAAAATACAGCCGGGTCGCATGCCATCACCCAAACTGAGTGTTAACTCGTATTCTTTCGCTATTTCTAAGAGATAGTCATATTCCGCGTAAAACGGATTCTCACGCTCGTTGTGAATCATCCATGCAACATGAAAAGCGCCACCGCGACTGACAACGTCTAAAATACGGTTGCTTCGTTTCAGCCGTTCCAGCGTATTTCTATTCACACCGGCATGGATAGTGACAAAATCAATACCGTCTTTTGCATGTGCGCGCACGGCGTTAAACATATCATCCGAACTCATGTCCACGACTGCGCCTTTTCCCGACCGCCCTAAAGCCGCCTGGTAGATCGGTACAGTACCCACGGGCACTGCCACTTCTTTTAAAATCTGCCTTCGGACTTCATCTATATCGCCACCGGTTGAGAGGTCCATTACAGCATCCGCACCGTATTTTACCGCTATCTTTACCTTCGCCACTTCTTCCGCTATGTTTACGTAATCCTTTGATGTGCCTACGTTCACGTTCACTTTCGTGCTCATGCCTTCGCCTATCGCTTTTAGCACTCGGCCGTCCGCATGCTCTGCTCTACGCGCATTGCGCGGAATTGCCACTCGACCTGACTCGATGAGTCGTTTCAGTTTGTCCAGACTGAGCCCTTCGGCTGAGGCGACCTGCTCTAAATCCTGCTCTTCCCACTTAGCGGTGACGGAATTCATGTACTCACTTCTTTTTCTTCCTAAATGCACTTTCTTAGCACTAGATAGAGTATACATATAAATCCTTTTAATACCTATAATATACTTGGTAGGTGGCATAAAAATGAGAAGGGGAACTAGGCGATTAGTAATTGCTTTAACTCTATTAGTAGTAATCACGCTGTTCACTGCGTTTGCACTTCTTGCATTTGAACAACCTGTTGATGATACTAATTTTGTTTTTAATAGTAGTGTTAATGTAAGCCACGTTACAAATACGATAGATTCTGTGTCGGCAAGAACAACGCTAAACGCCTCGAACTCATGGGATAGGGGCGATTTCAATTGTAATGGTATTTCGGCAGATGCTGGTGATTTAGCAATGATGATAGATGTAGCCGTGGGCAAATACGTACCCGACCAGAACTATGACTTGAACAATAATGGTATTCCGGCAGATGCTGGTGACTTAGCAATGGTGAAAGACGCATCCGTGGACAAGATAAAATTGTTATAAACCGTGATTGCCCACTTTCGGCAGTCATTTAATCACAGACACGGGTCACAAGACCAGTGTTGCTTAAGGCGAAGAAAGAATATAAGTTAAGAACAGGATATAGCAGTAAGATGAATAGTAGAAATGTATAACAAAACGTTAATTGTGACCTTAGTTGCGGTGATTGTGTTGTCAGTCCAGTTAACCACGGCTACGGTTCCTACAGCCGACAGTTTTGGTGTCGAAGATTCAAGCGGATACCGAGGTACTCACGTATTAATACCCGTGAACATTACCAATTCACAGAACGACACGATTCAGTGCATAATGTTTAATATTTCGTACGATAACAGCGTTATCACTGTTGTGGGCGCACATAAAGGTACTTTAACGCCCGACTGGGGTAATTTTGACTACAACAACCTCACGTGGGGAACTCGAGTTTGTATTGCGACTGGTGGCGATCCGCTACCAAATGGCTCAAATGGCTCTGTGGTAGTGCTAAACATAAGCATAATCGGCGAACCCGGAGAAGCGACCAATATGAATCTTAGTGACATACAGTTATCCGATGAAACAGGCACTTATGTGGGCACCGCACCAGCTAAGAATGGTACATTCTCGGTCATAGCGCCAACGCCTACTTGTGTATTCGATACGGATGCAGGAACATACCCCAGCAGTTCGGGCATTCATACCGGCACAATAACGCTAAAACACACTATTGACGTAGCCAAACTGTACACTTATCCCTGCGCAGGCACAGGTGGGCACACGGAATACGTGCGGTTCTATGGGCCGGATTTAGATGTAACTAAAACGTGGAACGGATACATCGGCGATTACCACAGCATCATATTCGTGCCGTCGTTTACATTGCAAGCAAACACTACCTACAACTACGAAATTAGTACCGGCTCATATCCTCAGATTATTCATGAACAAAGTCTTCCAACAGCAAATGGCACCATAAATTGCACACTGTTTACAGATGCAAATGGGAAAACATACACCGATTGGATACCTGCGATACGATTAGAGGGTGCAAGTGCGTCAGGGTCTCTCGAAGTAACTCCGGATCGGATAGAGATATTGTTCGATGAGCCTTATGGCAGTTCATATACCGAGCAGATAAGAATCACAAATCATGGGAAAAATAGTACCAGTGTGTGTATAACGAGTAGTGATAATAAAGTCACACCCGGCTCTACTCATTTTGAGCTTGCTCCCGGAGATTCACGCTATGTTGCTATTAATGCACGGTCAGATACGCAAGAAGGAGAATATTACATCTATGTAACGGCAGACGGAAAGACGGTCAGAATCACAGTAACGGTGGCATACATAGCAAAACTCTCTGTATCGCCTTCAAGCACAATCATTTTCGGAACTGTTGGCAGTGATGTCTGTAGTGTACAGAAAACAATTACGATCAGAGAGGATTTGGGGTATGAAGCTGTTAATTTTTATGTAGAACAGAGAAGTGGAAATGGTTGGGTTATACCGAGTCGAAACACGGGTACTGTCTCAAAAAATAATCCTGTTGATATTACATTTACGCTAACTCCGGGACCGCGGGACTACACGAGACGCGATAACAATTATACCTGGAATTTTGCCATTACGGGCAGCAATGCGAACTCAGTTACGATAACACTCGGGGCATGTATTAATGAGACCGTCAATGCTTGCAAGCTTGATGACGAAAAACTCGAACTAAAGTTTGATAAGCCAAAAGGTACTGTGCCAGGATATAATGAAAATATTGTTTTAGAAACGGGTGCGAAAGTTCTAAGGGTCCAGTAAATCATTCAGATAGATTATTTATACCGCATGACCTGCTCAGCAAAAGGTTCAGCACATGGGCAAAATATCGGTACAACCGGCATAGCCTGCTAGTATCTCAAATACCAACCTTGCAGCGTTAATACTGGTAATCCCGTTAACAGAGTCTAATCTCGGATTCACCTCTGTCACGTCCGTTACCACTACCTCTTCATTCGCCAGTATCATTCTTACCACAGCACTCAAACTTTCGAGTGTCAACCCGCACGGTTCCGGATGTTCTACTCCCGGTGCTATACCAGGGTCAAGCACGTCAATATCAATAGAAAGATAGGTTTTCCCGTTCTTTAGTTCTTCCAATATACATTCTACTCCTTCTTCTTGCAACATCTCAGCATCGTAAATCCTTATACGGTCTTTCATGAACTCGTATTCCTCCGCAGAAGAAGACCGGACGCCTATTTCTATCACGTTATCAAATCCGGCCAGTTCCGCGATCCTTCGCATTACACATGCGTTAGAATAGGTATTGTTCTTATACGAACCTCGGAAGTCCGCATGCGCATCTATCACTATCACCTGCTCGACCTCGTTTCTAGCGAAGAACTGTTTGAATAGCGGAAAGGATATAGAATGGTCACCACCGATAAATATCTTCTTCCGGGTGTTAAATTCAAGATTCTGCACGGAATCTATATTCACGTCTCCGCAGTCGTAATACCGTAAATCCGATAGTTCTAGCTTAGCGTGCCACAAAAAAGTCTCAAGCCTATGCGATGCTTTCCTTATTGCACCCGGACCTTCTCGCGCGCCTTTCTTGACTGCGTTTCTGTCCGAAGGTACACCGAATATTTCATAGTCTGCCTTTTCCCCGTCGGTATCAGATAGCGAGCCTGAAAAGTTCATCATAAACCGTATTATTAAAACTGTTTGATTCAAGATAAGGCTATTTCTATATTCACCTAAAAAATCGCAATCAATGCGCGGAAGTTTTAGTACTGCGATGTTTTGAAACAGGGATTTGTTTTTGTGATGGAGCGACTGAGAAGGGATAAAGAGTTCCAGAAGTTTTTACATCTGCCATATACGCACCAATCGTTATGTGTAGCCCCGAAAGGTTTGACTATATGCTCACATGATGTTAACCTCGGAAAAGCGAAAGGATGGTTGGTTTCAAGACGGATTTTAAAGACCTGAAACTAGATGCCATCATCGTCCGAGGCGTTGGCATCAACTTCTCACTCGAACAGATTTCTTTAGTTTTGTATGGCTACAATGTACCCCTTCATTTTAGACAAAACCGAATATATATAAATATGTAGGGGTAATAAATAAGTATGGCAACAGTAAAGAAGAAACAGATAGGACGACAGACATATTACTATCTTGAACACACGTTCCGGTATAACGGTAAAATACGGAATTTTACTTAATCGCTCATATTTCGCCGCCTCGTAATTTTGCTCTTAGTGCTTTCTCATTGTCATTTAAAACCATGTCCGTGAATTCGTTGATGTCCTCAAGCCATCTTAATTTGTCTTCCGTTGAAAGTTTCATATATTCGATTATCTTCTCATCCTCAACCGTGTAGGAGAATCCTTTTTTCATTGTCTATATAATATAGCACCCTTCTATTTAAGACACGGATTTACACTGATTTTCTCTTTCTTTTGGGCAGGTGGGTTATTTTTAACGGCATTGCTCTTTTCATCTGTGTCAATCTGCGTTAATCAATGTCCTACAATTTAGTCTTCCTGTCGTTACCCCTCCAGATATTTTCTTGCTTTTTTCAGCATTTCTATGTCACTGATGTCCTGTGCTCTTCCGCTGAATTTTTTTGTCTCTATGAGGTCATCTATTGATGCCAGGTAAATCTCTATATCCTTCACTCTTTTCACGGTTCTGTTTTTGAACGACTCTTCAAAATCCAGCGGGTGGACAAGCAAGATGTCAACTACTTTGTAGTTGTCTTTTTTGTTATAGAAACTGAACGCTTTTAGATTCCTGTTTTCTACCCAGTCCTTCACCTTATCGGATTCAGCCAGGTCTTCCGGGTTCACGGGCAGGCGGGGGACATAACCCTGATTTTTTAATAGTGTGATTATCTTAAGAATATTTTCTCTATCCGTAGATATTATAATGTCTATGTCCTGGGTCACCCGCGGAACTCCGTAGAGATTGACAGATAATCCGCCTACTATCAGATATCTGATTTTTCTCTCGTACAACCCTTCCAGTATTTCAAAATAGTACATATTCAATCCTCCTGAACAACTTCAAAATCGAATACTTCACGTAATAATGCGCCAGGTAATGCCTCTATGGCTTTTGATTGGTTTTTTATATAATTCTTAGCTTGTTGTATTCCGAGAGAGGGTATTTTATCCTCTGCTTTCGCTTCAAGTACTGCAATAGGTAATGGCGGTTTTCCTTCTATTACTGGGATGCAAAGTAGATAGTCGGTTCTTCCTTTTCGTTTTCTGAGCTTTCCGTCAATGATATCCGTACCGCCTGGGGTTCTTTCTTCACGTATCAGCGCATCGGTCCAACCGCTCTCGTGTAGAGCAGGGTTTATCAGTTCGATTCTGGTTTGTTTTTCATCGCGTACCATTTTTTTCTTCTTAATTTGCATAAAAAACGAGCGTTTACCAACAGCTCAGGGCACTCCCTCATTCCTGCCGCCTTTTAGCTTAGGATGTCTTTATTTAAGAAAGGAGATAATAAAAAGAAAACAATCGCCAGCTTAAACTTTTATTGATAATCATGTCAATAGTGATAGCGTAAAAAACTACAAATATATGACCCGTTAGTGATTTAATCATAGAGAACTTTTATAAACTCTAAAATGCAGAACAAAAACGCAAAAGCTGCAAACATAGCCGTTGTCATAACCAACCCGAAGGACTGGACAGCAAGCGCCTACCTGAAGAACATCCGTAAACGAGCCGCGAACGCCCTACCGATTACGCTCTCAACTTTAACCGCTTCCATCTCCGCTTCTGATTCTTCTATTCTCGACACAGATTTAAAAACCTTAAACCCAGACGCCATCATCGTCCGCGACATGGGCATCAGCTTCTAACTCGAACAGATTTCTTTAGTTTAGTATGGCTACTATGTACCCCTACATTTTACACAAACCCGAATATATGTAAATATGTAGGGGGTAATAAATAAGTATGGCAACAGTAAAGAAGAGACAGATAGGACGACAGACATATTACTATCTTGAACACACGTTCCGGCATAACGGTAAAATACAGAAAAAAGAGCGATATCTGGGTAAAAAAGTGCCAGAGAACATTGACGAGCGGAAAACGGATTTTTTCGTAGAGATATATAAAGAGAAGTGGTATCCACTATTCGACAGAATAAGTTGTTCGAGAACACCAAATCAGACCTCGCAGGTATAAATAGACAACATCAAGTTGCTATCGCAGGCAGCAAGTTTGTGCCGCCGTTTACTGCTGAAATTTATCCTTTGCTCAGTGAATTCTTCAACTGGTATAACAAAAACAAAGACAAAATACATCCTGTTGAACTGGCTGCATTGGTACATATTAAATTCGTGACTATTCACCCGTTTACAGACGGCAATGGTAGGCTAAGCAGGTTGATGATGAACTTTGTATTGCATAAGTACGAGTTCCCGTTGCTTAACATTCATTATGTGGCTAGAACGGGTTACTATAATGCGTTGGAGCGAGCACAGATAAAGAACGAGGATCACCTCTTTGTTCAATGGTTATTCAGACGATACGTGAAGGAGTATGGACGATATTCGTGAAACGCATTAAACCTTTTTTACCTGTAAAAGATATATACATACGGTAGAAAACTAGATATAGATAGTGATCCAAATGGCAGAGATATGCGCATTACCTACGATTGTTGAACAGGAAATAAGAGCTTTGATTAAATATGGTTTTTATAGCAGCTTTGACGAAGCGGTAAAAGATGCTTTCAGAACTTTGCTAAATGCTAAACCTGACCTTAGAATAGCTGCTACTGTTGAACTTTATAAAGAGTGTGAAGTATCATTAGATAAAGCTGCGGAGATCGCAGGGGTAACGGCAATCGAGTTTAAAGATATATTAGCAGATAAGGGGGATAATGAGGGAACTGGGTTCAAGGAGTGCGGCGGAATTTGAGTGGGGTTTTGAACTGATCCAAAGCTTGAAGTGATGAATTCCGTTTTTGACACCGATATTCTCAGCAATTTCGGAAAGATAAGGATGCTTGATTATATTCCAATATTTATAACGAGGTGGGATTGAAAGTGAGAAAGAAGACGAGGACAATTCGAAGTAAAAGAAAGCAAGATTGGAAGAGTAATTTCTGGGTTGGAATAATCGTTTTAGTGATTACAGGATTATTAGTAGGCGTGTTAGTTTTTCTATATTCCGAACATGTGGAGAGGGAACATATAATGAGTCAAATAGATTCATCTCTTCGGGAGGCAGATTCTTTACTATATGATAGAAAATTTGAAGAAGCAATTGATATATACAAGGGCGTTCTCGAGAAAGTTTCATCCAAAAAATTCCCGGATGACTACGCAAGAACTCAGAATAAACTTGGAATTGCATATGGATGTTTGGCTGGTGTGAAAGATAAGGAAGCAAATAATAAAAAAGCTATCAATGCCTTTCAAGAAGCTTTGAAGATCAAAACTGTTGAGAGTCATCCAATAGACTATGCAACGACCCAGAATAACCTTGGAAATGCCTACTATGGTTTGGCAGAGGTGAGGGATAAAGGAGCAAATCTTGAAAAAGCCATCCATGCCTACCAAGAAGCTTTGAAGATCAGAACAGTTGAGAGTTATCCAATAGGCTATGCAACGACCCAGAATAACCTTGGAACCGCTTACACACATTTGGCAGCGGTGAGAAATAAAGGGTCTAATCTTGAAAAAGCCATTCATGCTTGCCAAGAAGCTTTGAAGATATACACAGTTGAGAGTTATCCAATAGACTATGCAATGACCCAGAATAACCTTGGGGCTACATACCGTGGTTTGGCAGAGGTGAGGGATAAAGAAGCAAATCTTGAAAAAGCCATCTATGCTTACCAAGGAGTTTTGAATATCTTCACTGTTGAGCATTATCCGGTAGACTATGCAATGACCCAGAATAACCTTGGGGCTGCATACAGTGGTTTGGCAGAGGTAAGGGATAAAGAAACAAATCTTGAAAAAGCTATCAAAGCCTACCAAGAAGCCTTGAAGATCCGTAATATTAAGAGTTATCCAATAGACTACGCAATGACCCAGTATAACCTTGGAATTGCATACAGTGATTTGGCAGGGGTGAGGGATAAGGAATCTAATCTTAAAAAAGCCATCACTGCGGCACAATCGAAAAAGTCAGTGATTTTTAATTTTTCATCCATCGGACCCCACATTTTCATCGTGTTTGCAAATAGTAAACTACCAAAAAGTGATCCCACATCGACTTCCTGTCAAAACCTACTT